>JAJPXX010000204.1 GCA_021205225.1 Lachnospiraceae bacterium | reverse complement strand
ATGGAACAATCGTTGATTCCGAAGGATGTGTGATTGGAAATGATGGAACGGTTCACTACAATCCGGACAGCGTTGGATAAATAAATGTTTATTTCAACTGTTTGGAAAGTCTGCTTTCTTTCAATTATGAGTAATGTGAAGATATTCTTTCAAAACGATTGCCGGATGAAGTAAGGTCATCGGTTTAATGGGATAGCCCCTTCATTTGGCGAAGCATCATCGGTTGACCTCCAAACAGTCGTTCTTACTTTGCCCAGTTTGGAGGTTCTTATTATTTTGAAGCGAATCGCCTATTCTTTCAGAGTGACGTCAACGACATATTCATCGCTGACAAGTGATATGGAGTATGGTTCCTGTCGGAGGTTTTTTTACGATAGATGCGAGACAGGCGGCAGATATTGTCTGCTCATTGAAGCCCGGAATTGTGATACCGATGCATTACAGGAATGTGAAGTATAGTTTGGGATATGATGTGATTGGAACAGTTGACGAGTTTACTGAAATTCTGGATAATGTTAAGACATTATCCAGAAGTGAGATCGAAATCGCATCAACGAATGCTTCAGGAGCACAGGTAACCGTACTGCAGCCCAGAAATATGGCAATATGAAGAATAACTTAGGCAGGAGACACGGGAAGAAAATCGCGGAGATGCCGGATTCAACTGAACACATCTGTTTTCAACTGTTCCCATGCATCCTCATGCTCCACGTAATATAATGGGCAGGATTTTCCGCTCACATCGTAATGGCGGAGGATATCTTCTTCTGATAAATGATACATCTGGCACAGGGTACGAAGCAGGCGGATCAGAGAAGAATATGTATCGGAAGTAAAAGCACCGTCTTCGCCTGGATGACAGCATTCAATGGAAATCGTGTCATAGTTTCGGCTATTCGAACAGTAGGCAACCTCATCCATAGGCACACATTGAAGGATTTCGCCGTCAAGCCCGATGATGAAATGGCTGCTTGCGTAAGTAGCGCCGGATGTCGCAAGCCCTGCGAAATAGCTTCGGTTCTCTTCAGCCGTTGTTCCTGGATTTCCAACATAATGTACGACAACTGCATTGATCTGATTTATCCGAATCCCGGGGCGGGAATACTGATTTTCCGGGAGCAGGGAGACAGTTACCCAGTCTTCATTAAGTAATGGGACCGGTTGGACGGAGCCAAAACGGAAATTATGGATTAGAAATACAAGCAGGAACAGTACAGTACCTCCGGAGAGGATGGCTGCAATTCTTCGCCGTAAGGATCGCTGACGGGCAATTTTCCATTGTGGTTTTGGCTTGCACGAGGATATATGCCTGTCAAATTCGTCCGGCGAATCATTTCTGCTATTTTGAGAAACACTGTCAATATTATAAGGCTTATCAGACTGGTCATTTGTGTCTGTACTGTTACCTGGATTTTTCTCCTGATATTCGTATTTCATGAACGTTCCTCCTGAGTATGATGATATTTTATCATCGGGGAACGATTCATTTCGGAACTTTTTCTTAAAAGTATTAGCGTGTGGATGCAGAAAACCCTGGCTTTGAAAGAAGCATACTGTTTGCCCTAAATATTAATATAAGAAATATAGCAGGAGCGCCCGGCCGTAACAGGTCTGGTGCTTTTTCGACATTTATTGCGCATTGCCCTTTATTCCCGCGAAGCAACGAGCCAAGTAGCCGTGCTTGCACGGATATTTGGCGACTGCCGCGAGGGTCCAATACCCAGATGCAAGCATCGGGGTATTGGACTTGTCCATGGAAAATTCAAAGAAAATGTGATAAGATTGGGATTGAAGGAGTCAATTCCAATCTGGCGACAGCGATTCGGACGGTCGTTGTGGTAATTATGGCATGGGGGATGGTCTTTCTGACGCATTCTCAGAGTGGGCTGCCGGAAATCAGTAAAAGGAGCTGGATTTTTCTAATTCTGTCGGGACTTGCTACAGGGGCTTCCTGGCTCTGCTATTATCGGGCATTGCAGATAGGTGATGCATCCAAGGTAGTTCCGATCGATAAGCTGAGCGTTGTAATTACTCTTGTGCTTGCTTTTGTCTTTTTGCATGAGGAATTTACAGTGAAATCCATTATTGGCTGTGTGCTGATTGGTGCCGGAACACTGTGCATGGTATTGTAATGGAATAATAATATAAGGAAAGTGATGCGTAATGGGCAGATTAATAAGCCTGCTGATCGGATATGCGTTTGGCAATTTTCTGACAGCAGAAGTGGTATCCCGAAAGGCTTCCGGAAACAGTGTTTTTAACATAGGGACTGGGAATCCGGGAATGGCGAATATCGTAAACCAATATGGTGCGGTGGTATTCGCCGGGGATCTGCTAAAGATTTTTATCCCGTGCCTGGTTTGCAGAGTGACTTTGTTTCCGAAATTGGGTGCGACTGCAGCGGCTTATGCCAGGACTTAGGAATATTCCCACTGGAACCGAACCGAGGAAGGATTTGCTGAAAAAGTTGAAAAGGCGGCAAAAGTGATTTTGAAGGAAATTGAAAAAATGAAAAACGGAAAAATCGAAAATCTGAAGAAGTGGATTTCAGAACATAAATATTGCTATGCCATGCTCTATCTGGTGTTCTATCTGGTGGTGTTCTTTGTGCTCGACTTTACGATGGAACCGAAATACATCCTGCATTGTGCTCTGGACGACCGGATTCCATTTTGCGAATATTTTATTGTATTTTACTTTGTGTGGTATCCGGCTTTTTTCTTGTCACTTGTGTGGTATATGCTGCGCGACAAATGGGATTTTCAGCAGCTTTGGTTTATCATGTTCAATGGGATTACTTTTTGTCTGATCTGTTATATGCTGTTTCCGAATGGGCTAAATCTCCGGGAGGAAGTGCCCAACAGGAACGTTTTCTGTGTGTTGGTGAATCTGGTGCGTGGTGTGGATGCTCCGGTCAATGTATGTCCGTCAATCCATGTGTCTTCGTCCGTTTCCATTGCGCTGGTGACTGCAAGATCCAAACTATTTACAGAACATAAAGGGCGCAAGGCTGCAATCATACTTTTGATGTTCCTGATCAGTATTTCTACGCTGTTTGTAAAACAGCATTCGGTCATAGATGTCGTATGCGGAGCGGCAGTAAGCCTTGTTTTATATGTGATTGCATATCATACAAACTGGCGGCGGCTATTGAAAGGCAGATGGGAAGTGCTTCTTTGATCTGTTAGATTCAAATGGTTTGTTTCCCGCAGGGGTGCAGGCAGATATGTGAAGGAAGTGGATCAATGATTTTTCAGCCTTAGAAGAGGCGCTGTACTTATAATCAAAAGTTTAAGAAAGTTAAAAGATAATAAAATCGTATTGAAAGATATTGACCGTTTTAAATGCAAGTGCTATATATTATAAAACAATCAGAACAGATATGGTGTCAGAACACCATAAACGCTGATAATAAAAAAGAGATGAGGAGTGAATATGTCAGTTTATTGTAATAATTGCGGAGCAGCTGTGGATGAGAGTTCAAATTACTGTCCGAAATGCGGCGCATCCATTTATGGCAGTTCAGATGCGTCAAACCAAAACGGGACAGAAACCGTTCATTCCGGCTGGTCAAATACAGCAAAGACTGCGGCTGCGGTCGGGGGAGCTGTGCTTGGTGCTTCAGCATTGTCGGGTCTTGCCAGGAGGATGACGCACAGAAGGCGTCCGCCGTATATGCCGCCGATGGGAGGTCCGCCGCCAATGGGTGGTCCCGGAGGACCTGGAATGAGAAGACGCGGCGGTGGATTCTGACACAGCCTTTACGATAAGCCAGGCTGCGCCGAACGGACGAGATGCGTTCCTGGCCAGTCAGATGATAAAAAACAGGGAATTTCAAAACAGTAGGAGGCATTCCGATATGGGTACATTACGTGAAGTAAAAAAGAAAATGAAACATGATAAAGAGTTCCGTAAAACACTGGTTCGCAGCGCAAAGGACGAAATCATGATTGATGTGGATGGTGATGGAATTGCGGATGTTGCGCTGATGGATTCCACAGGGGATGGGGATATTGATACACTCGCAGTGGATCTGACTGGTGATGGGGAGTTTAACCTCTATTTCCATGATTCGGATGACAACGGCTTACCGGATATGGTTCTTCTCGATGAGGACGGAGACGGTATCATTGAGGAAGCTTATATCGGGGAAGATGTGGAAGTACGGATGATGGAAGCCGCAGACGCGGTTCTGACTATGATGGCAATCGGAGATTATGTGACCGAGACATTGGATCAGGAGCTGGAGGAACTTCAGAATCTGCTGGAGGAAGCCAGAAAAGGACTAAAAGCATAGGGATTTTATTTATAGCAGACGATCGAAAAAGTCGGAGAACCAGAACAGAATGCTGACTCTCTGACTTTTTCGTATACGCGGCAAAGGGGACGAGGAAGAATCCACGGCCCTTGGTGTTGGAGCTTTGCTTGTTCAGGGAATTGCTACGTCCATTGATGCACTTTCGGTAGGCTTTACGATAGCGGACTACAATGGATTGATGGCATTAGCAGCGGCATTGATCATCGGTGTGGCTACATTTGTTATCTGTATGGCCGGAGTAAAAATTGGCGCCAAATTTGGAGCAAAACTGGCGGATAAGGCTCAGATCCTTGGCGGGGTGATCCTGATTCTGATCGGTCTGGAAATCTTTATTACAGGCGTTTTGTAAAAAAGGAACTTGAAAAGAAGATGTCTGAGCAATGTCATATACAAAACACGGAAGCAGATATTGTTCCGACAATCCGGCATATCCTTGATAATTATGATGGCTTTACTCCCGCGGAGAAGAATGAACTGAGGAAAAAGGTTATGGAAAAAATAGTAGTATAT
>JAJPXX010000058.1 GCA_021205225.1 Lachnospiraceae bacterium | reverse complement strand
AAACTATACATCACAAAATAAACATACAGGTGTATGTTATAAATATAAACATACAAAAGTAGGGGATGCTCTATGAACATATCGATTTTGCCAGACGCGGAGCTGCGCATTATGCAGGCGATCTGGGAGGGCGAGACGCCCATCAGCACGGTAGAGCTGCAAAAGAAGCTGGAGGAAGAGCGGCCGTGGAATCTTTCAGCGCTGCAGACGCAGCTGGGCCGGTTGGTGAAAAAAGGATTTCTGCAAACAGAACTGGAAGGACGGAGCCGCTGTTATTCGCCGCTGGTATCAGAGCAGGAGTATCTGCAGCAGGACAGCAGACATTATCTGAAAAAGTGGAGAGGCGGTTCGATTACAGATTTTGTGGCGACCCTGTATGATGGCAAGACCATCGGGAAAAAGGATTTGGAGGAGCTGCAGCTGCTGATTGAGCGGATTAATGAGTAACAGGCATTATCGTTACGCACCTGCCGCGTGATCAGAAGGGAAAATCCTCTGCAAACGCTGGAGTCTGTGATAGTAGCCACCTGCCTGCATGATCAGGAGAGAAAATACAGAGGTGAGCAGATGTAGGGGATGAAGGAGAAGGAGTAACATAGTATCATGGCTGTCTGGAACGGGGCTGTGGGCGGGAGGAAAATGTATGAGGACGGTTTTTTTGAATTATCTGATTGTCGGTGTCTGCATGATTCCGGTGATCGTGGCTGCACTATTGACGCTTCCGCGCCTGTCGGTGCGGTTCCGGGCGAGATTTCCCTATCTGGTTTTTCTGGTACTGGCAGTGCGATTGCTGCTGCCGTGGAATGTCACGCTTCCGGGAGATTTATCCTGGGGGGTCACGCTGGAAGCAACCGCGGTTATGCTGCCGACGGCTCCTTTCTTTTCGACAAGAACGGGGGGCTGAAACGGATGCTGCGGGTACGGTGGCTTTGACAGATGCCCCAGTGGGAAATGCCGTATCTGACCCTGCATCCGGGACGAGCGGAATCATGTCTGGGGAAGGTGACGGAGCGGGCAGCAGCAGTGGAAGTGGTGTTGCTGCTGAAGCTGGAGTTGCCAGTAAAACAGGTGAGAGCAGTGACATAGCCGGGAGCAGTGAATATGGAAGCTTTGCTGAACGAGTGGTGGGTCTGCCGGAAGGAAACGGCGCTGCAATCGGCATTCAGGTTACGGCGATATCAATTTTGATGGCGATCTGGATATTAGGCATGATATTTTTTCTGCTTCGCCATATTGTGAACGGTCTTCGTCTTGGCTGGGGATTGAGACGGTGGAAGAGGCGGCCAGGCGAGACGGTTCTTCAATGCTATTACCATACGGTGACAGAAGCGGATAAAAAAGCGCCGGAGCTTTGGGTCTGCCCGATTCTTACGACCCCGATGGTAGCCGGACTCTTTTTTCCGGCGATTTATCTTCCGCATGAGAATTACAGCAGCCAGGAGCTTGAGATGATTTTTACACATGAGCGAACGCATCTGAGACGGCGGGATATCTGGTATAAGCTGGTGCTGTTTGCTGCGCGTACCGTTCACTGGATGAACCCGTTTGTGTGGAAGCTGGCAAAGAGCGCCATGGCGAATCTGGAGGTTTCGTGTGACGGAGATGTGGTAGCAGATAAAGATCCGCAGTATCGGAAAGCGTATGGGGAAATGCTGCTGCGGGAGGCGACCGGTGAGCTGAGATTTCAAAATGCTCTGACAACCTGTTTTTCGGATGAAAAAACAGCTTTGAAGAACCGACTGGAGGAGGTGTCGAATATGAAGAAGAGAAAAAATGGCATGCCATTTGTGGCAGTGGCGCTGTTGATCGCGGTTCTGGCCGGGAGCGGATTTAGTTTTGAGAGCGCGGAAGGGATGGAAGAGGCGAATACCAATACAGAAAACAGTCAGAATGATTATTCTGAAATCAGCACAGAGGACAGCACGGAGGATTATGGGGATTCTTCGATGAAAACAGGTATTCTGGATGCGGATGGGAATGCATACTCCTGCGATCAGATTCCGATTCTGGACGGCCGGCTGAGCTGGGGTATGACAAAAGAGGAAGCGGTTGAGGTGTTAGGCACTCCGACATCCGCAGAGGAGTCTGAGTACGGCGTGACCTATACCTGGGAGTACGAAGACGCACTGGAATCCGGTCTGGGTGACTGCTCGCAGCTGGTGCTTTATATCGGAGAAAATAATCTGACAAATGAATCCGGTGCTGTTTTTTCACAGGGATTGATAGAAGTGAGCCTGATAATTGACGGGACGACAAAGGAGACCATTCTTGAAAGCATGGAATCCGTCTACGGCACGTTTTCGGAGGAAAGCGGAAGTACAGCCCTGGAGAGCCAGTTAAAGGATTCTCTTCCGGATTATTTTAACGAGCATTATTTCTGCGACAGATGGAGTGTGGAGACACTGGATGAAGAGGATTATGCGCTGCTTTCGGAGATTGAGGAGGCGACAAGCGAGTGGATGGGTCTGAAGCAGCCGGTGGAAGAAGGCGCGGTTCTGGCAGATATCAGTCTTTCCGGTACCGTGTTTGATGAGCCATACAGCTGTACGGTGACGATTGCGGCGGATTATCTGACGATGCTGCGGAGCGGCCAGAATGCGGGTGTATCATCCGGACAAGATAGTGAAGGACAGGAAACTGACCAGACGGAGACGCTTTCCGATGATTCGGAGGATGATTAGCAGGCGGCTGAACGAGTGACGAGCGGTCAGGATTATCTGCAGAATAGGGAGTGCCGGTAGAAGGTTGGCATGGGGAATGAGTGAGAAAGGGTATGGACGGATCGGGGCGCAGAGGGGGATTTGATTTATGGAAGAGACCAGAAAGAGAAGATACACGATTGACGATGTCGCGCGGGAGCTTGGAATCAGCAAGACGACGGTCTCCAGGGCGATTTCCGGGAAGGGGCGCATCAGCCAGGCGACGAGGGAGAAGGTACTTTCCTGTATTGAGCGGAATGACTACCGACCGAATGTGATCGCACAGGGACTGGCACAGAGCAGAACATACAATCTTGGCCTGCTGCTGCCGACGGATTATACGGATATTGATTTTCCGTTTTTTAAGGAGTGTATGAGCGGGATTTGTGAGAAAGCGGCGCAGCATAATTACGATATCATCATTTCGATGATCGATGGAAAAGATCTTACACAGCTGCAGCGCCTGGTTGCGAACCGCAAGGTGGACGGTGTAATCGTAACGCGTGTTCTGGTCAATTCGAGGGTGCGGCATTATCTGAAAGAAAAGGATATCCCTTTTGTGGCGATCGGGACGCCGGATGCGGAGGAGCCGGGACTGGTCTGGATTGATAATCAGAACCGGGAGGGCAGCCGGGAGCTGACAGGAATCTTACTGATGAAAGGACTCCGTCACCTCGCCCTTTTGGGCGGCAGCCGGGCGCATCTGGTGACGAAAAGCCGTCTGCGGGGATATGAGGATGCGCACGGCGACTACCGCGTACACGTGGATGAGTCTCTGGTTTTTATGGAGATGGACAGCTACGCAAAGGTTGCAAAAGCGGTGGATCAGATTCTGGAATCCGGAGCGGATGGCATCGTCTGTATGGATGACATTATCACAAATATGCTCCTTGGCTGCCTGCGCGAACGCAGGGTGGAAATTCCGCGGAATATTCGGGTGGCAAGCCTTTATGACAGTACCCTGCTCGAATACTATATTCCTGCGGTCACCAGTCTGCATTTCAATACGAAAAGCCTGGGGATGAACGCCTGCCAGCTTCTGTTAGAGCAGCTGGGGGAAAAGGTGGATGGGGAATTTGTGCCGCTGAATTATCAGGTGATTTTGCGCGAGTCGACGAAATAAAGACGGGGTGAAGCCCCCGGAGATTTCCAATCAGGCTGGTTACGTCCACGCAGTAAAATCCAGTACGGTATAATTTGTCGTGTGACCCAGCCGGAATTGCATCGTGGATGCTTCGTTCTGTGCGGTTATTTTGCTGACAGCAGATGTTTTTCCCTGCTCTTTGCAGCCGTGGAGAAGGTCTTTTGCCCAGGAAGGTTCAACAAAAGAGAGGTTGGAGTGTACATAAAAGGAATCCAGTCCCACGCCCAGTGCGCCGCCGATGTCATTGACCGCATCGTTTCCAATGAAGATTGAACGGTTGAAATCAATGCTAAATTGTTCGATCAGCTGCTGAAAGAAGAATGGGTTTGGTTTGCCCACGCCGTAGTCTGAGGAAATCAGGATGCCGTCAAAATGGCGCTCAAGGTCCAGCAGGCAGAGTTCATATTGGGTAAAGATGCGCTGTGCGTTCGAGAGAAGCCAGATTTTTTTCCATTCGCCCGCAGCTCTTCCAGCATCGGGACGGTTCCATCATACAGTCGGATATATTCTGTAGACAAAACACGGAAAAACTGGCCGGTATGGACGGCGAGTTCCTGGGAGGCACTTACTCCTTTTAGACTATAAAGTGCCTGTATAACGCGCGTGATGTCAATCTCTGGGGAAGCTTCATAACCCTGTGCGGCGCGAAATGGGTATTTTTCCTTTTCTCTTTTCCCTTGCTTTTGGGCAGTGGCACAGTTCGGACGAACGGCCATTTCCAGAGAAGCCTGTTTAGAAGCAGCTGTTTCTGCTTCCTGCCGGTATTGATCCGTCAGCATATTCCATGCCATACGAAGTTCATCCGGCGTATAATGTGCGCCGTAATATCCATAGAAAAGACTCAGTTTTTTCCAGAGTTCCGGGAGATTTTCATCTGTGTGAATATCCACCAGAGTCCCGTATAAGTCAAAAATATAGTTATCGTAGCTGAGCGGAAGTCTGCCTTTCAATGATTTACATTCCTTTCAAAACACGTATTTATAAAAAGT
>JAJPXX010000082.1 GCA_021205225.1 Lachnospiraceae bacterium | reverse complement strand
ACTGAGATGAGATTGCGAAAAGATATACAAATTAGCCAAATGGTGGAAATGCATTGTGCAAAGTGAACATATTTGGGGAAAATGTATAATTTTCGGGGTTTCTGTAGCAGGCACAGTTAGCTGTGCAGATAAGGAGGATTTATATCAATGAAATCTATTAAGACAATCTCCAGAAGAGAATTCTTACGTGGCTCCGCAGCCAGCGCTGCAACGCTTGCTCTGGCAGGACTTATGAGCGGGACGGCACTCGCTGAGGAAGAGACCGAGACCGAAGAAGATGTAGCCATCACTACTGTCGGCCCGGACGATGGAACACATTTTGAACTCTGGACATTTATGGAAGCACACAGTACGTTCTACGCAGAGATGGTTGAGCTGTGGAATGAAGAGAATCCGGACAGACAGATTCAGATTACATTCAGTACATATCCGTATTCCGATATGCATAACAAGCTGATGATGTCTCTGCAGGCTGGTTCAGGTGCTCCGGATATCGTTGATATCGAGATTGGTCAGTTCCCGAACTACAGCGGCAGCGATTCACCTCTGTATCCGCTGACAGATGCTCTGGCTGATTATGAGGCAGATATGGTACAGTCCCGTCTGGATGTATACTCCCTGGCAGACGGCACCCGTGTTGGTGTACCGACACATGTAGGCGCGGCGGTTATGTACTGGAATGCAGAGATCTTCGAGCAGTATGGTCTTGATTATTCCAACATCACTACCTGGGATGAATATGAGCAGTTAGGTCTTGACCTGAAGGAAGCTTCCGGCGGCAGCGTTTATCTGACAACCGTAGATACGGGCGGCACAGACTGGATCTGGCTGGCGATGGCTGAGTATGGTGAGGACTGGACCGGCGGCATCGATGGTACACCGGATGTACAGCTTGAGTCCGTTCAGGCGATGCTGGAAATGCAGCAGAGATGGATCGACGAAGGTATCGCGATCGTTTCGACCGATGGTATCATCGACGTTGAGGCTGGTTATTCAAACGTTATGAATGGTGTGCTCGCATCCTTCCCGAAGGCAATGTGGTACATGAGCCGCTTCACAAGCTATATGCCGGAGATGGAAGGCAAGTACGACATCACTCCGTGCCCGGTATTTGAAGAGGGTCAGCCACGTTCCGTAGGTCTTGGCGGAACTGGTACTGCTGTTACGACACAGAGCGAGGATCCGGAACTTGCTGCTGAATGGCTTGCATGGGCGAAGTGCTCTGAGGTAGGCGAGGAGTATATCTGGAACGTACTTGGATTCGATGTTTGCAATGCTTCTCTGTGGGATGATGATGACTTCGCGTTCGATGAGAGCAATGTATACAATACATTCTTCCGTGTACAGCCGTATTCTGTCCTTCGTGAGATTAAGGATGAGATCGAGACAGTTTACACAACACAGAACTCTGTAACTCTGAACGACTATTTCAATACTTATACTGCGAATGAGGTTCTCGAGGATGGTATGGATGTAGCGGATGCTCTGCAGGAGCTTCAGGATTATCTGGATGTTGAGTTGATGTAAGGAAAAAGAACACTGTTTTGCAGGCATCATTGTAATACAGGGTCAAGGGGAGGCCTGGGAATTGCATTCCCGGGTCTCTTTCTTAATTGCATATGGCTGCGCAAAGAGATTTACCGGCTTTTGGCAGACGCCTGCAATGACAGAAGTATAAGGATAAATATGGGTATGAGACACATGCCTGCTCCTGTCAGAAAAATCTTGTGAAAGATTTTTCTGATGGAATCAGGCTGTGAGGACGGTCGACACGGAGATCGGACGGCTGTCTACAAAAAAAGAAAGGAGGATTACAGTGAAAAAAGCAAAGAAATTCCTGTATTCCCAGAAAACCGCACCGTTTGTATTCTGTCTTCCCTTTATGCTGAGTCTCCTGATTTTCTGGCTGTATCCGTTGATTACGGGTATTGTTATGAGTTTTCAGGACGTAACTTTTAGCGGTTGGGAATTTATCGGACTGAAAAACTATCGGAAGCTGCTGATTGACAAGACATTCCACACCGCTGTCACGAACAGCGTGGAATATATGTTTCTGACGCTGGTTCTGATGATTCCGATCCCGCTGCTTTTGGCGGTTCTGATGGAGAGCCGTCTGACGAAAGCCAAGGGTGTCTGGAAGGTGATCCTTTATATCCCGGCACTGACCTCTGTAGTTATTTCCGGTATGCTGTTCCGTCTGATGTTCTCGGAAGGTTCAGGCGGTCAGATGAACCAGATTCTGCAGTTCTTTGGGATGGACAGTATCGCCTGGCTGAAATCGAAGGTGACTTCATGGACTGCGTTGTTACTGCTTTGTATGTGGAGATGGACCGGTGTCAATATGCTGTATTTCCTGTCCGGTCTGAAGTCGATTGATAATTCGATCTATGAATCCGCGGATATCGACGGTGCGAATGGCAGACAGAAGCTGTGGTATCTGACTCTCCCGATGCTGAAGCCAACGACGATTTATGTGCTGACGATTTCGATATACGCCGGACTGTCGATGTTCCTTGAGAGCTTCATGCTGTGGAATGGCAACTCTTCCACGAAGAACATTGGTCTGACGATCGTAGGATACCTGTATAAGAGAGGTATTGAAAACAATGATATGGGTTATGCGTGTGCAGTAGGCGTGGTGCTTCTTGTGATCGCCCTGATTATCAACTTTGCCCAGCTGTTTGCGACGGGTACGTTGTCATTTAAGAGGAAGGAGGACTAACGCTATGGCTAAGAGTGTAAACGCAACCGGCCAGCGGACTATGGAGGGAAACCATAAGGTTGGCACGGTGTTAGCGACAGGTGTTTTTGTTGTTCTGTGTGCGTTTGTCGCTTTCCCTCTTCTCTGCGGGTTGTTGGCATCATTCCATGAGGGCCGTACAATTATTTCCAATGGTATGTCTCTGAACCTGGATTTCTCGACGGCAAGCCTGGATAACTATATTTACCTGTTTTCGGGAAACACGGATTCTCAGAAGTATTTCATGTGGTATAAGAACTCTTTGGTGCTGACCATTGAGACGGTGGTTTTGACTTTGCTGGTCTGCTACTTCATTGCCTATGGTCTGACGATGTACAAGTCCAGAATTGGTAATTTCTTGTTCTTCATGGTAATTGCGACCATGTGTGTACCGTTTGAAATCTTGATGCTCCCGCTGTATCAGGAAGTGCAGAACCTTGGAATTATTGATACAAACGCTGGTGTTATCCTGCCGGGTGTGTGTGCCGCTTCGACGATCTTCTTCTTCCGGCAGTATATGACGAGCCTGCCTAAGGAACTGCTTGACGCGGCGCGTGTGGATGGCTGTACCGAGTATGGGATCAGCGTCAAGATCATGATGCCGATTACGAAGCCGGCATTCGCCTCCATGGCAATCCTCTGCGCGATGAACTCCTGGAACGGTATGCTGTGGCCGATGCTGGTATATCGTGATACGAGCAAGTTCACGTTGCAGATTGGTCTGAATACGCTGCTGACACCGTATGGCAATAACTACGATATGCTGATCGCGGGTTCCATGTTTGGTATCATCCCGATCCTGATTATCTACCTGATCTTCAACCGTTTCCTGATTGAAGGTATGACGGCAGGCGCAGTGAAGGGCTGATGTTGTCAGGAATCAAAATGTAGAGTATTTGACTGGTTGATAGTGCCTGTGATGCAGGCGTGAATATTCATCCGGCGGAATACGGGATGTAATGACAGAAGAAAAAGAAAAAACAGCAGGCTTATTGTCTGCTGTTTTTTAAAGCGCACGGCAGCGCAAGAAATATTCCGGCTGATGCCGGACGCTGCCGATGCAGATGGGCAGGAGGACAGAAGGCCGCTCCATGCCCGATCACGACCGAAAGAAGGAAATGACTGGCCAGGGAGAGGACAGAGGAAAATGAGCGCGTATTTATTTGTACATTTTAGAGAAACGACCACCCCTGACGGGGAACAGGTTTATTTTGGAATCAGCCGGGATGGGCTTCGTTGGGAACAGACGAATGAGGGCAGACCGGTTCTCTGGTGCTATTATGGAGACAAAGGGGCGAGGGATTTTACGATTGCGTACTGTAAATATACAAAGAAGTATGTGATTGTAGGTACTGACCTGAGCCTTTCTTATGGACTGCGAGGAAAATATCACCATTCCTGGGCGGAGATTAGTCGGCACGGCAGCAAGGCTTTTTCTGTGTGGGACTCTGCTGACCTGCTGAACTGGAGTGAGCAGCGCCTGGTAACCGTGGGGGATGAACACTTTGGCTGCATGTGGGCGCCGGATATTATTTACGATCCAGAAGAAGAAGACTATGTCATGCACTGGAGCTCTGCTCATTCCGGAAATGGCTTCGGAGACAAAGCGATCTATTACAGCAGGACGAGAGACTTTGCGACCTTTACACAGCCGCAATTGCTGTACCGGAAGGAGGGCGCGGGCGGCGTGATCGATTCTGCGATTTACCGGGAAGAAGAATGGTATTATCTATTTCTGAAAAGTGAAAAGAACCCATCCGGCATACAGCTGCTCCGCTCTTCCTCTCTGACAGGTACCTATGAGAAAATAGATGCATTTGACAGGAGTATGCGTGGAATCGACCCGGAAAAGCATGAGGCTCCGACAGCAGTAAAGCTGGATGACGGACGATGGGCATTGTTCCTGGATTATTTTGGCGCGGCCGGGGAAAAACAGGGGTATGTCCCATTCCTCTCGGAGAATCTGGGAAGCGGAGTATTTGAGCGGGCGGATGCCGCATTTTCTTTTCCCTACCGCTTTAAACACGGTACAATTCTGAAAATCACAGAGGAACAGTATGAGAAGATAAAGAGACATGTTTTTATGCCGGAGGATAATCGCTAAAGAAGATTGTGTCTGCTGTTATTATCACGCCGCAGCAGACAAGGATAGCGGGAACGGAACCTTATTTTGATTTTTATAGATATTTTACTTGATTTGTTATAAGAAGGATGATATAAATTCGGATGGTGCTGCTGTTGCAACAGGATGCCTTTCACGTTTCCGCGAAAGGCGGGGCTGTTTGGCAATGGCAGGAAAGAGCTTCGCTATCTGGCGCAGCGAGCAGGGAGCGGAAACGCTTACGATGATAGATGAATATGAGGAGGAGACAGAAAACAATGGCTAAATTAGTGATTCATGCAGATCAGGTTCAGAACAAAATCAACAAGGAGATTTACGGACATTTTTCCGAACATCTGGGACGCTGCATCTATGAGGGGTTGTATGTCGGCGAGGACTCCCCGATTGAGAATGTGAACGGAATGCGGACGGACGTGGTGGAAGCGCTCAAAGAGATTCGGGTGCCGGTGCTGCGCTGGCCGGGCGGCTGCTTTGCGGATGAGTATCACTGGAAGGACGGGATTGGTCCGAAGGAAAACCGGAAAAAGATGATCAACACGCACTGGGGCGGCGTGGTAGAGGATAACAGCTTTGGTACGCATGAGTTTTTTGAACTCTGCCGCCAGCTGGGCTGTGAGACTTATGTAAATGGCAATGTGGGAAGCGGTACTGTACAGGAGATGTCTGAGTGGGTAGAATATATCACGTTTGAAGGCGTGTCGCCAATGGCAGACCTGCGCGCGAAGAACGGCCATGAGGCGCCCTGGAAGCTGGATTATTTCGGTGTTGGCAATGAAAGCTGGGGCTGTGGCGGCAATATGAACCCGGAGCATTACGCGAACGAGTATCGCCGCTATCAGACCTATGTCCGCGATTATCACAGCGATTCCAAGATTAATAAGATCTGCTGCGGACCGAATGTAGACGACTATGAGTGGACACGCCAGGTACTCGCTACCTGCTTCCGCCGCAACATGGAAGACAACCTGCATGGCTTTATGAACGGCTTATCGCTGCACTATTACACAATTCCGGGCGATGACTGGCACCATAAGGGAAGCGCGACAGACTTTGATGAGAAAGATTATTATAAGACTCTGAACAAGGCTTATTATATGGAAGAGCTGGTGCAGAAGCACGGTGCGATCATGGATGAGTTTGATCCGGAAAAGATTATCAGCCTGACGGTTGATGAGTGGGGTACGTGGTATGATGTAGAGCCGGGCACAAACCCAGGCTTCCTGTATCAGCAGAACACCATGCGTGACGCGCTGGTGGCCGGACTGACCCTGAATATTTTCAACAAGCACAGCGACCGCGTGAAGATGGCGAACATTGCACAGATGGTGAATGTGCTGCAGTCCGTGATCCTGACAGACGGCGCGCAGATGGTGAAGACGCCGACCTGGTATGTTTTCCGGATGTATCGCGACCATCAGGACGCGCAGCTGGTAGAGAGCAGCATTGAGGCGACACCGATCGGGCTGGAAGCGGAGTATTCCGTACCGAATCTGACCGAATCTGCTTCTGTGGATGCGGATGGAGTGTTGCATATCACCGTGACGAACCTTTCCTTGAACGAAGCGTATGAGGTGGAGACGGAGATTACCGGAAAAGAAGTTTCTGAGATCTGCGGCGAGATTCTGACCGGTGCAATGGCGGATAAGAATACCTTTGAAGAGCCGGAAGCGGTAAAAATGGTTGCGTTTGACGGTGCGCAGCGCACGGAGAAAGGGTTGAAATTCACAATCCCGGCGTGCTCTGTCGTACATCTGGCTGTGAAATAAAAAAAGGATTTTACCGTGACTGTGAAGGTGCAGAATTGTTATGCGTCTTTCAGATATCTGCGAAAAGAGTGACAGAAATGAATGACTCTATGCAGCGGGTCTGCAAAAAATGCCTGCTCCGTGATATGGCGGAGCAGGCGCAGTATACAAATTTGTTTTCTTATGTAAAAAATCTGCCGCCGGATGATAAAGTGCCGGATGATGTCTATGAAGAACGGCTGACGTTTTGCCGGAACTGCGATAAATTATTGTCCGGTACCTGTATCCTGTGTGGGTGTTACGTGGAGCTTCGCGCTGCGATGCGGGTGAAAAGCTGTCCGGCAGTACCGGCGAGATGGGGAAAGGTATAATTGAAAAATCCTCCGCACTTGAATAGGCGGAGGATTTTTTTGAACTATTTAGGATGCAATCGCGTTCCCTGTATACAACTGGTAATACCGCCCTTTCTCTTCGATGAGCTGGTCGTGCGTGCCGCGCTCGATGATGCGGCCCTGCTCGAGTACCATGATGCAGTCGGAGTTCTGGACTGTAGAGAGGCGGTGGGCGATGACAAAGGTCGTACGGCCTGCCATCAGGTGATCCATGCCTTCCTGTACGATGCGCTCGGTACGGGTATCGATGGAGCTTGTCGCCTCGTCGAGAATCAGAACCGGTGGGTCTGCGATGGCCGCGCGGGCAATCGCAAGCAGCTGCCGCTGACCCTGGCTTAGGTTTGCGCCGTCGCCGGTGAGCATGGTGTCATAGCCCTGCGGCAGTCGGCGGATGAAGCCGTCGGCGTTCGCCAGTTTCGCCGCTGCCACGACTTCTTCATCAGTCGCGTCCAGCTTGCCGAAACGGATGTTTTCTTTGACTGTGCCGGTGAACAGGTGTGTATCCTGCAGTACGATGCCGAGCGAGCGGCGCAGGTCGGCTTTTTTGATCTTGTTAACGTTGATGCCGTCGTAGCGGATCTTGCCGTCCTGGATATCATAAAAACGGTTGATCAGGTTGGTGATCGTCGTCTTGCCGGCGCCGGTGGAGCCGACGAAAGCGATCTTCTGACCTGGCGTCGCGTAGAGCTTGATGTCGTGGAGGACGATCTTATCGTCCGTGTAGCCGAAGTCTACGCCATCGAAGACCACGTCGCCTTTCAACTCCTTGTAGTCCACGGAGCCGTCCGCCTGATGCGTGTGCTTCCACGCCCAGCGTCCGGTGCGGGTGTCGGTTTCGATGAGTTTTCCATTTTCTTCCTTTGCGTGAACCAGCGTCACATAGCCATTATCCGTTTCCGGCTCTTCATCCATGAGGCGGAAGATACGGTCTGCGCCGGCCATTGCCATGATGATGGAGTTGAACTGCTGGCTGACCTGGTTGATCGGCATACTGAAGCTTTTGTTGAACGTCAGGAAGCTGGCAAGACCGCCGAGGGTGAATCCGCCGACACCGTTCAGTGCGAGAATACCGCCGACGATGGCGCAGACAACATAGCTGACGTTACCCAGCTGGGCATTGATCGGACCTAAGAAACTCGAGTAGGTCTGTGCATTGTCCGCGCTGACGTAGAGCATATTGTTCAGTTCCGTAAAGTCTTTGACGCATTCATCCTCGTGGCAGAAGACCTTGACCACCTTCTGACCTTTCATCATTTCTTCAATGTAACCGTTGACTTTACCAAGGTTGGTCTGCTGTTCCCGGAAGTATTTACCGCTTAAAGAGGTGGCTTTTTTCGTAAAGAAAAGCATGATGCAGACCATGATCAGCGTTACGCCGGTTAGTGGGATACTTAAGATCAGCATGCTGATAAATACGCTGACAATGGTGAAAGCGGAATTGATGATCTGTGGGATGCTCTGGCTGATCATCTGGCGCAGGGTATCAATATCGTTCGTATAAACCGACATGATGTCGCCGTGCTTGTGCGTGTCAAAATACCGGATCGGCAGGGTCTCCATATGGGAGAACAGGTCGTCTCGTAAGTGCTTGAGCGTACCCTGCGATACCGTTACCATGATGCGGTTGTACATATAGGTCGATACGACGCCGAGCGCGTAAAAACAGGCTACGCGGCCGATCGCGCGGGCGAGAGGACCGAAGTCCGGATTGTCCGTCAGCAGAAACGGCGTGATGTAATCGTCAATCAGGTTTTTGGTAAAAAGTGTTCCCTGTACATTGGCCAGCACACTGCAGCAAATCAGTATGAAGACGATAATACAGTGAAATTTATAATCGCGGAAAATGTATCCCATCAGCCGGGCAAGCAGCTTTCCGGGATTCTGTACCTGTGGCTTTACTCCACGGGGTGGTCTTTGTCCTGGTCCTGGCATAATCAGTCACCTGCCTTTTCATCAAAATCACCGCCGCCGCTCGTCTGAGATTCGTATACCTCGCGATAAATCTCACTCGAAGCAAGCAGCTCTTCATGGGTTCCAAAAGCACTGATCCGGCCTTCATCCATGACGATAATGCGGTCTGCGTCCTGAATACTGGAGACACGCTGCGCGATGATCAGCTTTGTTGTATTTGGAATGTCTTCCCGGAACGCGCGGCGAATTCTCGCGTCTGTCGCTGTATCCACGGCGCTTGTGCTGTCGTCAAGAATCAGGATCTTCGGATTTTTCAAAAGGGCACGGGCAATGCACAGACGCTGCTTCTGCCCGCCGGATACGTTTGAACCGCCCTGTTCGATATAGGTGTTGTATCCGTCCGGAAAAGCCCGGATAAAGTCGTCCGCGCAGGCGAGACGGCAGGCCTCCTGGCACTCCTCATCGGTCGCGTTCTTATTGCCCCAGCGCAGATTGTCATAGATGGTGCCGGAGAAAAGGACATTGTTCTGGAGTACTACAGCCACCTGGTTACGGAGGACTTCCATATCATACTTCCGGACGTCATTTCCACCGACCTTCACGGAGCCGTCTGACACATCGTAGAGGCGGCTGATCAGGTTGACCAGACTGGTCTTGGAGCTTCCGGTGCCGCCCATGATACCGATAGTTTCACCAGCCCGGATGTCGAGATTGATATCTGAGAGGACGTATTCTTTCGTGTTCTTATGGTAAGAAAAGTTTACATTCTCAAAACGGATGCTGCCGTCCGGCACTTCCATAATCGGCTGGTCTGGATTCACCAGATCCGGCGTCTCACCAAGAACCTCACAGACACGCTGTACACTCGCCACACTCATGGAAATCATGACGAAGACCATAGAGAGCATCATCAGGCTGGAGAGGATGTTCATGCAGTAGGTCAGAAGACTCATCAGTTCACCGGTCGTCAGGGAGTCAGCGACAATCATCTTTGCACCGATCCAGCTGATCAGGATGATACAGCTATATACGGTGAACATCATCAGCGGGCTGTTGATGATGACATTATGTTCTGCTTTTACAAATAGTTTATAAATGTTTTCGCTGGCCTTATTCAGCTTTTTGGTCTCATAGTCCTCACGCACATAGGCTTTTACTACACGGATCGCGGAGACATTCTCCTCAATCGAAGCGTTCAGATCATCGTATCGCGGGAAGACCTGCTGGAAATATTTCGTGGCATGGATCACCAGAAAAATCAGCGCGGTTCCAAGCAGAAGCGCCGCAACCAGATAGATCGATGCCAGTCTTGCGTTAATCATAAAGGCCATGACCAGCGCGCAGATGATACTGGCCGGTGCGCGCATCAGCATCTTCAGAATCATCTGATAGGCATTCTGGATGTTGGACACATCTGTGGTCAGACGGGTCACCAGCCCGGCGGGGCTGAATTTGTCAATGTTGGCAAAGGAAAAGGTCTGGATGTGGCCAAACATTTCGGCACGCAGGTTTTTCGCCAGTCCGGCAGATGCTTTTGCGCCAAACCGTCCGCCGAGCATACCGCCGCACAGGCCAATCAGCGCACAGACGATCATCAGGCCGCCAATCCTGTAAATGTGGTTGATATCGCCCGCATTTACGCCATCATCGATGATCGAGGCCATCAGAAACGGAATCATCGTCTCCATGATCACCTCCAGCAGCATAAAGAGCGGGGTGACGATCGAGGCATTCCGGTATTCCTTTACCTGCTTCGCAATCGTACGAATCATTGGAGTACTCCTTTCATTATTATAATGTATGTGGTTTTGGTGAACCGCTGCAGTGTAAGAGCCCCTCATGTATACAGCCTCTTAGGCAAGTGCGTATGCCGCGAGGCTGTACAATGAGAATGGCTTTTACAGTAAGAGATACCGTCGTGTCCGGTGATGATCTGCAACGACGGCATCCTTCATTTGGGTTTTATGATAGACAAAAAAGAGGGGGATGTCAAGTGAAAAAAACGTAAACTGTGAGACTGATATTATGATTAGGAAGCAAAGCGGAGGCTTCAGAATCGGATCTGGCTAAAATCAATCGAAAATCCCGGATAGATCGCAACTGGTACCGTATCAGAGAAGGCATATTCGTTCTGTTCATTTCCGATGAAATCATATACGGTGATGCGATTTTTATCCGGGTCGACCAGCCAGTATTCCCGAACTCCGGCCGAGCGGTATTTGAAAAGCTTGACCAGATAATCATTCTGGCGGCTCCCAGGAGAGACTACTTCTATAATCCAGTCCGGGGCGCCTTCGCAGCCTCGGTCTGTCAGTTTATTGGGATCGCATACGACGGAGAGATCCGGTTCCAGATAGATGGAATCGTCTGCATTCAAAAACACGGCAAACGGGGCAATATTTACCTCGCAGGTGCCTTCTTTTTCATCAATATAATCCGCGATTTTGCGTCCTAATGACAGCAGGATGCGCTGATGCTTTCGAGAGGGCGGAGACATATAATAGATCTGGCCGTCGATCAGTTCTGCCCGTAACTCGTCTGGCAGATTGTAGATGTCATCAATGGTGTAGATTTGTTCTTTTGGCAATGGCATGATCGAATTCTCCTTTCGGTGGTTTGAAATTAATCCGTGCTGCTATGAAAATCGTAATCATATCAGAAAAGCAGACCACAGATCTGCGCGATGCTTCGGTTCTGAGCTGTTAGTAGAGATTATAGCATGGATAGCCTTTATCGGCAACAGTTGATTTTGCAGAACTGGGGATACATTGTCTGCCTGAGATAATGTTGTAATCGAATATTTCGCGCCATATCAAAAAGCAAAAACAGGGATTGATTTTTTATAGGGAATAAGTATAATGAAACTATTCTATAGTAATAAGAAAGTACAGAAATAAGAAAATACAGAGGAAAAGCCATGCAGTCATTATCGCAAAACCGCGCGCCGATTTACGAGGCTCTGGAGCGCTTAAAGAGAAGAAGAGTTGTCCCTTTTGACGTCCCCGGACACAAAAGAGGACGGGGGAACCAGGAACTGGTAGATTTCCTGGGAGAGAAATGTGTCGGTATTGATGTGAATTCGATGAAGCCGCTGGACAATCTTTGCCAGCCGGTTTCTGTTATTAAGGAGGCGGAGCAGCTGGCGGCGGAAGCCTTTGGTGCGGCGCACGCATTTTTTATGGTCGGCGGCACGACCTCGGCGGTACAGAGTATGGTACTCTCGGTCTGCCACGCGGGCGACAAGATTATCCTGCCGCGCAATGTCCATAAGAGCGTGATCAATGCCCTGGTGCTCTGCGGCGCGATTCCGGTGTACGTGAACCCGGAGGTCGAGCCGAAGCTGGGTATTTCGCTCGGTATGAAGGTTTCGGAGGTAGAGCGGGCGATTCTGGAGAATCCGGGCGCGGTAGCCGTTCTGGTCAACAATCCGACCTATTACGGGATTTGCTCGGATATTCGTTCGATTGTAGAGCTGGCGCACAAATACGAGATGATGGTGCTTGCGGATGAGGCGCATGGGACACATTTTTATTTTGGGGAAAATCTTCCGGTCAGCGCGATGGCGGCCGGAGCGGATATGTCCGCCATTTCCATGCACAAATCCGGCGGGAGCCTGACGCAGAGTTCCCTGCTTCTGACGGGTGAGCATGTAAACTGGGAGTATGTGCATCAGGTGATCAATCTCACGCAGACGACCAGCGCTTCCTACCTGCTGATGTCGAGTCTCGATATTTCGCGACGGAATCTGGTGCTCCGCGGCAAAGAAGCCTTTGCGAAGGTGGTTGAGATGGCGGAGTATGCCCGCTCGGAGATCAACAGTATCGGCGGATTTTACGCGTATGGCAGTGAGCTGGTTAATGGCGACAGTATTTTTGACTTTGATGTGACGAAGCTTTCGGTATATACGCGCGATATCGGTCTGGCCGGCATCGAGGTCTATGACCTGCTGCGCGACGAGTACGACATCCAGATTGAGCTGGGTGACCTGACGAACATCATGGCCTATATTTCCATCGGCGACCGCATTCAGGACATCGAGCGCCTGGTCGGCGCGCTGTTTGACATCAAGCGCCGCTATACCAGAAGCTCTGCGAAGATGCTGAATTCCGAATACATTAATCCGATTGTGATCGAATCTCCGCAGACGGCCTTTTATGCGGAGAAGGATTATCTTCCGATCCGCGCGACCGTAGGGCGCACCTGCGGCGAGTTTGTCATGTGCTACCCGCCGGGCATTCCGATCCTGGCGCCCGGAGAGATGATCACTCAGGAGATTATCGAATATATTTTATACGCGAAGGAAAAGGGCTGCTCCCTGCAGGGGACCGAGGATCCCGAGGTCGAGTACCTGAATGTACTCAAGGACGAGCGGCAGGTGTGGAAGGACTGAGCGGATTTTGAATGCTTTCAGGGTATGAGAAAATTGTCAGGGGATTGCCCGAAAGGAGATAAAGAATGGATTTATGGTTTTCGGACTATCATGCAGACCAGGTCAAGATGTCTGTGAAAGTAAAGAATCAGTTGTTTGGAGAACAGACGGAATTTCAGAGGATTGATGTTTTTGACTCCGACGAACTCGGCCGGTTTTTAAGCTCTGACGGAAAGATTGTTTTTTCCGAGAAGGACGGCTTTATCTACGATGAGATGATCGTCCACGTCCCAATGGCTGTGCATCCGAACGTGAAAAATGTCCTGGTGCTTGGCGGCGGCGACGGCGGTGTGCTACGGATGCTGGAAAAATATGACGGGATCGAGTGCATTGACGTAACCGAACCGGATCAGCGGTTTGTAGAGGTCTGCCGGGAGTTCTTCCCGGATACTGCGTCGAGCCTTGACGATCCGCGTGTGCGTTTTTACCACATCGATGGTCTGAAAATTCTGCGCACGAAGCAGGGAGAATATGATCTTATTATTAATGATGCGATTGACCCGCTTGGCCACAAGGCAGGTCTTTTCACGCGCGAATTTTACGGCAACTGCTACCGCGCCCTCAAAGAGGACGGCATCATGGTTTATCAGCACGGCAGCCCGTTTTATGAGGGCGACGAGGAATCCTGCCGCCTGATGCACAACAAGGCGAGCCACAGCTTCCCCATCAGCCGGGTTTACCAGGCGCACATCCCGACCTGTTCCTCCGGCTACTGGCTTTTTGGCTTTGCTTCCAAAAAATACCATCCGCTGCGTGACTTTGACCGTGCGCGTTGGGAAGCCTATGGCATCGAGACCGACTACTACACTCCGCATCTGCACCAGGGCGCGTTCATGCTGCCTAAATACGTCGAGGATATGTTGCGAGAGGAAGAAGGGCGGAAAGAGCGGATGAACCTGTGAATGATTTTTATCAAGTCAGATGACTGGCTCTGAGTGTAACTGCTCGGAGCTTTTTTCTTTTGAAAAAATGCTTGACAAAGCAGAAAGTTTGAATTAGAATAATTCCAACACAGGAGGTGCATATGTCAGAGAATGGGAAGATTATTTTAGATATCGTATCAAACGCGAATAATCATCCCACGGCGGAGGACATCTATCAGCAGGTTCATGCCGAGGGAAAGAAGATGTCCATGGCTACCGTGTACAATAATCTGAATATGCTCGCGAACGAAGGCCTGATCCGCAGACTGACGGTGGACGGGAAGTCCGAGCATTATGATAACACGACACGCCATGATCATCTGGTCTGCGGCGTATGCGGAAAAATCAGTGACCTTATGCTGGATGATATGTCTGCTCAGCTTGAGCGCGCCTGTGGGGTGAAGCTGAAGTCCTATGACCTGAAGCTGATCTATGTATGCGAGCAGTGCAGAAATACTGCCGGAAGGTTGTCCATCCAGTCCGGATGAATGATAGAGGATATCTGATCCGATATGGAAGATGACAGCGTACAACACAAAATGAAAATCGGCGGCAGTCGGAAAAGGATCATGACTGCCGTACCATCCATCAGAATTGAGGAGGAAAATTTTATGAGCAAGTATGCAGGAACACAGACAGAGAAGAATCTTGAGACCGCATTTGCGGGAGAATCCCAGGCGAGAAACAAATACACCTACTTTGCTTCCGTAGCGAAGAAAGAGGGATATGAGCAGATTGCGGCGCTTTTCGAGAAGACCGCGAACAATGAGAAAGAACACGCAAAGATGTGGTTCAAGGAGCTCGAAGGTATTGGCGATACACCGGCGAACCTTCTGGCGGCGGCTGAGGGTGAGAACTACGAGTGGACGGATATGTATGATGGCTTTGCGAAGACTGCTGAGGAAGAGGGCTTCAAGGCACTTGCAGCGAAGTTCCGCCTGGTGGCAGAGATCGAGAGACATCATGAGGAGCGTTATCGTGCCCTGCTGAAGAATGTAGAGACCGCAGAGGTATTTGCGAAGAGCGAAGTGAAGGTATGGGAGTGCCGCAACTGTGGTCACATCGTAGTGGGTACCAAGGCTCCGGCGGTATGTCCGGCCTGCAACCATCCGCAGAGCTACTTCGAGGTACACGCAGAGAACTATTGATTCCGGTGAAATCAGATACATAGGCGGTGAAAGTCAGGCATGCTGTTTTAGGGCGCGCATATGTGCCGGCCTGATAAGGGAATGACAGAACTCTCTGTGAACGAAAGATAAGAATATAAGGGATAGGCTGCAAATTCTGAGTGGTTCAGAAATTGCAGCTTTTTTCAATTTTTCTTGAAAAATGGAAGGATACCCATTATAATGGAATGATCGAACAGATGTTTGAAAAATAACACGGATAACAGCAATGAAAAGGAAGCAGGCTTCATGAAATAAGTCACAGGTTTATGCGACATGCTTTGTATAACAGGGGGAATTTACTGTATGAAGTATAAGAAAAGGATTGCTTTTCCTCTTTTTCTGGCACTGGTACTGGTCTTTTCCGTTTCCGGAATGAATACTGGCGGCAGACAAGGACTGCCATCTGTCTGGGCGGACGCCCTGGAGCAGAGCGATAGTGATAATACTGTGTCTGAGGACGATAGTTCCGGTGATGAAGAGTCTCTTTCGGCTGCTTTTGTATCTGACACGGCGCTTATCCTTGCGGATATCCCGGCGTATTCCGGTTCGCCTTATGCAGAGGTGAATGGGAATGTTCCGGACTTTTCGGATGCGGACATGAATACAGAGTCTTTTGAAAGCTACAGTGAGATGGATTCTCTGGGGCGCTGCGGCGTGGCTTTTGCGAACCTTGGGGAGGATTTGATGCCGACCCAGGAGCGCGGCGACATTCGCTCTATCCATCCGACGGGCTGGCATTCCGTGCAGTATGAAGGGATTGACGGGGAATCTCTCTATAACCGCTGTCACCTGATCGCCTACAAGCTGGCCGCGGAGAATGCGAATGAGCGAAATCTGATTACGGGAACGCGCTATCTGAATACGGAAGGGATGCTGCCTTTTGAAGATCTGGTGGCGGAATATATCTATGAGACCGGGAATCATGTGCTTTACCGTGTGACGCCGGTTTTTGAGGGAGAGAACCTGGTCGCGTCCGGTGTGCAGATGGAAGCGATGTCCGTGGAGGATGAGGGTACAGGTATTTTGTTCAATATCTATTGCTATAATGTGCAGCCGGGGATTGGGATTGACTATGCGACCGGGGATAGCTGGATCGAGGACGCCCAGGTACTTGCTGCTTCGGCAAAAACATCGGAAGAGACATCGAAGGAGACAACGGCTATTGTCGCGTCCGGCGATGAGAGCGGCGGGGAGACATCTGCTTCGGAGCGAACGGTTGGTGATGAGGAGGGAACGACTTATATTTTAAACAGGAACACGATGAAGTTTCATGATCCGGGGTGCTCCAGTGTGGACGATATGAGCGAGAAGAATAAGCTGGAATATACCGGAGATCGGGAGACCGTTATCGCTATGGGGTACTCACCGTGTCAGATATGCAATCCTTAGAAGACAATATTTACAGGAGTTTGTGCATTTTTAGGCATTTGTCTGGTTTTCATATGCAGAATCGGGTAGTATAATGAATGAGGCGACAAAAGGTCGAATCGACGTTATGTCTGTGTAGCAGGCAACGCGAACCAAAGAGAAGCGCAGGCCTGCAGCCTGCTATTCTGAATAAACATTTTTGCTTTATAAGAAAGGATGCTGCCTTTATGATGATGTATATTGCGATGCTGGCAGTCGGACTGGTATATCTGGTTCTGATGATTATCACACGGCTTCATGGACCGAACTGGCAGGCTGCGGTTCTTAAATCCTTTACCAGCTTCTTTTTCCTGATGACGCTGGGAGCGGCGGCGCTGACAGAAGGGAGACATTTTCAGTTCGCACTTTTTGTCGGCGGCGGATTGCTGCTCGGCCTGATGGGTGATATCTGGCTGGAGCTGAAAGGTTTATATCCGGAAGATTCCGAATCCTGGACGATGGTGGGATTTCTCGTATTTCTTATGGGGCATTTTTTCTATCTTGCGGCTGTGACATCGGTGACGGGGCTCCAGATGGAGGCTTGCGCGGCAGGTCTGGTTGGAGCGCTTGCAGCGCTCGCGTTTATTTATATCGGAGAGAAGCCGATGCATCTTCAGTATGGTAAATTTAAGGCGATATTTTCAATATACGGTGCGCTTTTATTCTTCATGGCAGCTTATACGGTTGCATGTGCTGTCCTTTTGCGCAATCTGGGTCTTCTGGTAATGGGGATTGGGGGCGCGCTTTTTCTGCTGTCATACATGGTGCTGTCCATGATTTATTTCGGAGAAGAGAAAAAAGACAGACCGGCACATTTGGTGATTAACTATGTTCTATATTATATGGGGCAGTATCTGATCGCATCGTCTGTTTTGTGGATTGGGTGCGGGTTTTGAATATCTGCACAAGATGTTAATTTTGCGCACAAGATGTAGTCGGTTCTTCGGCCATGCTATGATAGAATAGATTCGGTCATAGCATGGCCATTGTTGTTTTATCGGTGGTGATTGCAGTGCGCGAAGCGCAGATGCCTGGAACGGGGCAAACCGCTTTTCCGTGCAGTGGCGCAGCAAAAATCGCCGCATGGTGATTATCGGAAAAATCTTTGCATAAGAACAGAAAAGAGAAAAACAGAAAGGGCAAGGCAGCCGCATTTGCCGGCTGCGGGTGAAAAAATGGCAGAAATAGACAAGAGAGTGAGTTACACACAGGTCGTATGGGAGATTACCCGGCTTTTGCAGGAGGCGGAGTCTCTGGAGGACGCCCTGCGGACGAGTCTGGATGAGGTGGTAAAGGCAGTCGGCGCGGAAGCAGGCACGGTCTGGTTTTACAATTCACACGGAGATAAGCGGATTTATCCGTCGTTCTGGATCGGCGGGGCGGATCTGACGGGCATGAGCCTGGCGCCCGGCGAGGGCATTGCCGGCGCGGTGGTGAAGACGGGAACAACGACTGTGGTAAAGGACTGCCAGAAGGATGAGCGCTGGGCAGGACGCTTTGACGCGGCTACGGGATTTGTGACGAAAAGTATGGTCTGTGTGCCGCTGGCGAACAAATACGAGGTCATCGGCTGCATTCAGATTATTAATAAAAAAGACGGATCTCTGTACAATGACGAGGACGTCAGTCTCTGCGAGAACCTGGCGATGCTGGCAGCGATCGCCATCGACAGCAATGGTCTGAACCTTGGCTTTACGGAAGAAAAGAAAGCGATCATTTCTCTGCGTGATGTCAAGAAGACATTTGGTTCAGGAGAGACGGCGGTGCATGTATTAAAGGGTGTGAATCTGGACGTCCGGGAGGGTGAGTTCCTGGTGATTCTGGGTGAGTCCGGCTGCGGAAAATCGACACTGCTGAACATTGTCGGTGGCATGGATCAGCTGACAAGCGGGACGCTTCTGTTTGATGGAAAAGATATTTCCCATGCGGACGAGAAGACGCTGACGATGTACCGCAGACATTCGGTCGGCTTCATTTTCCAGGCATATAATCTGATGCCGACCCTGACCGCGGAGGAGAATCTGGACTTTATCGGTGAGCTGTGCGACGATCCGATGGATGCGGCGGAGGCGCTGGAGAGCGTTGGTCTTTCCGGGCGCAGAGGAAACTACCCGGCGCAGATGTCCGGCGGTCAGCAGCAGCGTGTCTCGATTGCCAGAGCGTTGGTGAAGAAGCCGAGGCTGATTTTGGCGGATGAGCCGACGGCCGCGCTGGATTATGAGACGAGTATTGAGGTGCTTACGGTGCTGGAGGATGTCATCAAAGCCGGCACGACGCTGATGATGGTAACGCACAATGAAGAGATCGCGAAGATGGCGAACCGCGTGATCCGCATGAAGAGCGGCGTCGTTTCTGAAGTGATTGTAAATCGGCATCCGGCCAGTGCAAAGGAGTTAGTGTGGTAATGAAAAAAACGAAATGGAAGCATTTGCTTCGTACAATTAAGAAAAACGGAGTTTCTTTCTTTGCCGTGTCTTTTATCGCGGCGACCAGTATTGCGATTTTCCTCGGGCTTCAGTCTTCAGGTACCGCGATCCTGAAGGCGGCGAACCGGTATTATATTAACAATAAACTCGAAACGCTGGAGATTACCTGCGCGAACGGAATCACGGAGGAAGATATTGAGGCTATTGCCACATGGGAAGGCGTTGACCTGGTCGAGGGCGGCTATACTACGTCCGTACTCATGGACGGAGAGGAAGAGAAGATTATCCTGCAGGCGCTTTCGCTTTGCAGTGAGATGAATGAGGCGACTGTGATTGAGGGGACGCTGCCTGCTGCGTCTGATGAGGTGGCCGTGGAAGAGATTTTTGCCGAGGAGCAGGGAATTCAGGTCGGAGATGTGATCACACTGGAGCATGATGGGGAGCTTTTGTCAGATACCTTTGAGGTAACGGCGATTGTCAATATGCCATATTTCTGCTGCGCCTCTTTACAGGACGCGCGCGGCACAGGTGATGTGGGACTTGGTTCTGCTTCTTATTACATAACGCTTTCTCTGGAGGCGTTCGACTCCTCTTATTATGACGACTGCTATACGACTGCGTATGTGAGGAGCAATGCGCTGGATGATTACTATTATTATTCAACGGCTTACACAGAGCAGGAGACGGCTCTGAAAGAGATGGTTGAGGAACTTGGGGCAGAGCGCGCTGAGCTTCGGTATCAGTCGATTTCCGAAGAGGCAGAGTCCGAGATCGCGGATGCGCAGGCGGAGATTGACGACGGGCAGGCGGAAATTGACGAGGCGGAATCCGAGGTTGCGGACGGCGAGCAGGAAATCGCAGACGCGGAAGTGGAGATCGCGGAGGGCGAGTCGGAGATCACGGATGCGGAGGTGGAAATCGCAGACGCGGAAGTGGAGCTTGCAGACGCTGAGGTGGAAGTCGCGGAAGCGGAATCCGAGATTGCGGAGGCAGAATCCGAAATCAATTCTGCGCAGTCCCAGATTGATGATGGTCAGGTGCAGATTGACACAGCGCAGGCGGAGATTGACACGGCGCAGGCGCAGCTTGACGCTGCACAGGAGGAACTTCAGTCGGGGTGGGAGCAGGCTGCTTCACAGCAGATCGCGTTGGATGCTGCGTTGAATGATATTTTGACACAGCTTCTTGCCCTTGGAATTGAGACAGGAGACCTAGATGAGGCGCTGGAGCAGCTGGCGGTTTATGGGGACGCCGCGGCTCCCCTGACAGAAGCGATTACGCAGTATCAGGAATCGAAAGCGCTCCTGGAAGCGTCCATGGTGACCCTGGCAGATTCTGATGCGGAAATTAAAACGAGCCAGGCGGAGCTGGCGAAATCCCGGTCTGAATTGTCACTGAAAAAAGCAGAGCTGTCGAACTCCGTGCAGCTGCTTGAGGAAAAGAAGGAAGAATTGGCGGACGCAAAAGCAGAACTGGCGGACGCGAAAGCAGAGTTAGAAGATAAGAAAGCAGAATTAGAAGACGCAAAAGCGGAACTGGCAGACAAGAAGGCAGAGCTTGAGGACGCAAAAGCGGACCTGGAAGAGGCAAAAGTAGAACTGGAGGATGCAAAAGCGGATCTGGAGGAAGCGAAGGAAGAACTGGAAGACGCTCGCGTGGAACTGGCTGACGCCGAGGAAGAGGCGGCTGACATCGAGCTGAAAGACTGGATCGTATCCATCCGGAATGATGTGGGTGATATCCGCGGCGTGAAGACGATCGTGGAGAGCATTTACGGACTCAGCTATTCGATGTCAATCATTTTCCTGCTGGTGGCGCTTGTGGTCTGCTACTCGGCGATCACACGCATGATTGATGAGCAGCGCGCACTGATTGGCGCGCAGAAAGCGCTGGGATTTAAGTCCGGGGAGATTTTGCGGCATTATATGCTTTATAATGTGCTGTGTGCGATTTGTGGTATTCTGCAAGGGTTCTGTTCGAGCGTGATCATCGTGGAGATCCTGGTTCTGCATATTTTTACTCCGAAATTCCTGCTGGGAAGCGTCCCGATGATTTTTGGCTGGAAGAGCGCCCTGCTCGCTGCGGCGATCTGCATGGTAATTTTCCTGACGGCGACCTATACGGCTTGTGCCAAACTGGTGCGCCAGCCTGCGACGACACTGCTGCGCGGCGAAGTACCGGTACAGGGGAAGCCGTTCTTCTTTGAAAACTGGAAGCCATACAAAAAGCTCAGTCTCTACTCGCGCACAATGATTAAAAATGTTTTAAGCGACAAGGGCCGTATGATGACGACCATCATGGGCGTGGTAGGCTGCATCGCATTGCTGGTGATCTGTTTTGCGCTGAAGATGGGGATTGAGAATTCCTCCGTTGTCCAGTTTGAGCAGTACTTCTTCTACGAAAACCGTCTGGTCGTAGACAGCGAGGCCGGGTCGGTTGAGGAGTTTGCGGAAATTCTGGATGAAGCGGGAGTTTCCTATACCCTGATTCAGGATAAGCTGAAAAACTTCCGGGTAGACGGTGGCAGCTGGGACAGCACCCATATCGTTGCGGTAGATGATTTTGACGAACTTAGTGATTATATGTATCTGGAGGATATTGACACAAAGGAGGCAGCCGACGTTCCGGAGAATGGCATTCTGATCTCCAGAAAATGCGCTGAAAATAACGATCTGTCCGCAGGCGATACGGTTGAAATGATGGATTCCGAAGGAAACGCGAAGGAATTTACGGTCGTGGGTGTGATCGAGCATTATCTGGCCTACAACCTGTTTGTGACGACGACGGAATATTACGAAGAGACTATGGGCGAAGAGGCTGACGCCTGTGTTTTCCTGCTGAAGGGCGATATCGACGGGCTCTATGAACAGGTTCGAGACGTTGATGGATTCCTGTCCCTCAAGGACAACAGTGAGTTCGACGCTGACGCTTCCTCGGTCAACCTTGTGATTATGATCTGTCTGGCGCTCTCTGCGGTCATGGCGCTGCTTGTACTGCTGAACCAGATCGTCATGCATATCAACCGCAAGGCGCGCGAGCTGGCCGTGATGCGAATCAACGGATACACGCTCAAAGAGACACGGGCCTATGTGTATAAGGATAACATCATTCTCACGATCCTGGGATTGATCCTTGGAAGCGGTTTTGGCGCGTTGCTTTCGTACATCATTATCCAGATTATCGAGAGCGGTGCGAGCCGCTACGTGCGGATCCCGAACATCCGCGCACTGATCTACGCGAGCGTGGTGGGAGCTGTGTTTGCCCTGATCGTGAATCTGATTGCTTTGCGGAAGATCAAGACGCTGAACCTGACGAACGTGAGTGAGAACTGACAGAAAAAAATAGAGAAAAACAGACGTAACTGTGAAAGCGAACAGTTACGGACAGACAGAATTCATGAAGTATTTCGCGGCTCGGCTGCTGACGGGGGAAAGCCCGCAGCAGCCCGATCGCGGATTGGATTTACAATAAAGGGGGCTTCGTTTTGAAAGTCAGAGGGAAAATAGCTGTGCTGCTGGCTGCCGCTCTTTTGTTTTGCGGACTGCTGCAGGCAGGGGCGACTGAGATGGAGGAATCCTACCGGAATGTAAAAGTGCTGGAGACGGAAGGCACTGCTGATTTGCTGCGCGAAGAACTGGAAATGCCAGTCTACGCGCAGCTTGTCGTTCAGGGAGGCGACGTCATTACCACCGGCGAAGACGGACAGGTAAGCCTGATTCTGGATGATGACAAATATGCGATTATCGAGGAATCTTCCGAGGTGGAGTTCCAGCTGGAAGGGAAAAAGAACAACGGTACGATCCATATTTACCTTAATGAGGGGGCTATTTACAATGATATTGAAAACCCTCTGGAAGAAGACGATGCCTATGAAATCGAGACGCCTGACAGCGTAATGGCGGTCCGGGGGACAAAATTCCGGATTGCGATTACGACAAACGAAGACGGCACCTACCGTGAAACGGCGATTACCGTTTTTGAAGGAAAAGTATACGTCAGCGTTAACAATTCGATAAACGAAGAAACGGTCGTAGAGGCCGGCGAAGAAGCGATTATAGAAAAACACTTTGATAAAAGCGGAAACGAGATATCTGAAGAAAATGAAGATGGGGAGCAGGAACCATATTTAAGAAAATATGGCAGCAGTGCCTCTGTTAAAACCAGTATAGACTACAGCAGTTTGCCGCAGTACATTCAGGAACTGATCGCATTAGGAGAGATTTCCGTAATTTCTACAGATGGAGGAAATACAGTATCGGATAGCGGTAGCGGAACAGGCAATTCGGTTGCTGCGTCTGCAGAAGAAGAGGCAGAAACGGAAACAGAGACGGAAAAGGAAACAGAGACGGAGACCGAGATTGAGGCGGAAACGGAAACCAAAACGGAAACAGAGACTGAGGCGCAAACGGAGATAGGAATTGAAATAGAAACGGAAAGTGAAACGGAAATCGGAACCGAAATGGAAAACGGGGCGGAAACCGAGACAGAGAGCGAAGCGGAGACAGAGAGCGAAGCGGAGACGGAGAACGAGACAGAGAGCGAAAACAAGACGGAAACGGAGACCGAAAGCGAGATAGAAACCGAGACGGAAATCGAGACCGAAAACGGGGTAGAAACCGAGGCGGAAACCGAGACAGAAACGGAAACAGAAACGGAGACTGAAACAGAAACTGAAACGGAGACGGAAACTGAGCCAGAAACGGAAACCG
>JAJPXX010000116.1:1848-4868 GCA_021205225.1 Lachnospiraceae bacterium | reverse complement strand
AATCTTATGAGCCGGAATCGAACAGCCTGTCTTCCGGTCAGGTACTTATGCGGAATTTTTCTTTTGAAGAGGCCTGGGTCATCGTCCGGGAAATGACGGATCAGCTCATCCTTGACCTGGTGGATAAGGGGTTAGAGACCAATTCGGTTTCACTTTACATCAGCTATGATCATCGGTTTGGAGTACCTTCCAGCGGAAAGGGCGTGGGTCTGGGAGCTTTTACGAACAGTACTTCGCTGATTCTTGCGACAGTGGAGTCTCTGTATACGGAAATCACTGACCGTTATACCGGTATCCGCAGAGTGAATATTTGTTTTGGTCAATTACGCCCGGAAGGATTTGAACAGATGAATCTGTTTACCGATCAGAAAGCGAGAACCCGTGAGAAGAGTATGCAAAGAGCAATCCTGGAGATCCGACACCGATATGGGGCGAATGCAGTTATGCGGGGATGTAATTTGTTAGACTGCTCGAATTACAGGGAGCGGAATATGCAGATCGGCGGTCACCGGGCATGAGTGGACAATTTTGTGCTGCCATCTGAGGAGTGGCAGAATGGAGACCAGCTAGCCAGTCGCAGTATTTTTGTACAAAATCAACATCGCCGTTGCTGGATGCACGAATTGCTTTCCTTTGACTGATGTTCTTTTCTTCTAAATACTCTTCAAACTTATTTATCCCTTGACGGTATGTTTTTTTCGAGGTGTTATTTTTAATTGTGGCCATGCATTTCTGTTCGAAGTTATACTTTAATTTCGACATACGATTTCTCCTTTCCCTGCCGATCAGGCAGTAAAAAACTTTATTGATAGGAAAACAGGCGCAGAAGTTGGTGAACGTCTACAACTCTCTTTATTGTCTGGAGTCTGAAGACTAACGTAGTGCTTTGTCGTAGACACGTCTGCACGCCTGTTATCCCACCGGCCGGGGAAATCACAGTGACTCTTTCACACTACGGCAGCTGGATTACGATCATGCACAGGGACCGTCCCGTGCGTTACTGCAATCCTGTTGCGCAGATATTTCCTAGCTTTTCAGCTTGGCATATACACAAGCTTTGATGGATATCTGGAATATATCTACACATTTCCTCGCAAAATGGTTATACCGCAGTGCTGCTGTATAACCATTTGCTATGCGCCATTTCTATACCCGCTGCCAGGTGTTGGCATAACTCTGGTTACTGTCTTCCTTTCTTCTCAATCAGGATGAATCAACATATCCGTACATCTATAATATGTCTTCCAACCTGTATTTCTAATTTCAAAAAAAGAAGGACCCGGAATACAGGTCCTTCTTTCTCTCGATCTTTTGCAGCATAGCATCAATTTTTTGAGATACCGGCAAAAAACAGATCTCCGATATCATCATAATCATCATCTGATGCAAGCGAACCGCGAACAGTGACAACATCGTCGGCATCAACGTCCGGGAGAAGAAAATCGTCTACATGGTTTTCATAATTTGTCATATTTACAGTTTCTTCCCCGTTGCGTGAAGCGAAGCAGCAATACTGTGCGTCAAATTCCAGATGGATTGTACGTCCAACAGGGCCATCTTTCTGCTTGATTACAGTCATATCCAGCTTCCGTACATCTGCGGCCATAGCAGCAACTGACGAAAGGGAAGGACTGCACCCGTGCATCTGCACTGTAATAATTAAATCCATGGCGTAGTCGATAGCGCTGCTTCCATACAGAGCCTGAAGGGGAACAGGAGCTACAGAATCGTAATAATCCCGGTTTACGGCAGACAAGATTAAAACCGCTACATTGTAATGTACAGCAATGTGTTTACAAATGCTGACTGCGTTATCAATCACATCCTTATACGTCATGTTTGCGTCTGCAGGACGAATCTGTTGCAGTGAATCGATGATAACTACAGGGAACTTATCGTTTTCCGCTTCGTCGTCATCATCATCTGCAAGCAAGCATTCCACCATAGACGGAATTTCTTCTGCAGTGTGCTCCCAATCTGACGCATCGATGATTGTCAAGTTATCCGGGAAAGCGGCCTGAAGTGCGGAATCACGGATAGATTCATCTTTGCGGTCAATTACATCCTGTAATGTAATCTTGTTTTCTGGATCTGCTTCCTGCAAAGCCTGGCAGATCATAATGGCAGTTTCCTTATCCGCAGACTGCTCTGTCGATAAGTCAAGAACACTGTGTCCTTCTTTGGCTGCTGCCCTCGCAAATAATAATGCTAAAGTCGTCTTACCGATGCCTGGAATCCCGCCCAGAGCCACGACAGTCCCTGCTTTCCAACCGCCGTTAATAGCGGTATCCAGAGATGCAATTCCTGTGGTACACGCAGCGCACGGCTTGGAATTAAAGAAATCCGTAATACGTGCGCCGATCTTCTTTTTCCTGAATTCTTCGATGTTCATCATATTCTCCTTTCATCATAAAAAATAACAGTTACAATCTGCCTCGCCACAATATTCGTACCAGATTTTGGTGAGCCAGGAGTTGGCTTTATAATTAACGTATACGCTATCCATATCTATAATCAGCACCCCGTGATGACTTTTGATAAACGACTCAACATCTGAATGTTTAAGTTCGCCACGACGGATACAGTCAATCGCCAGTGCAGCAGCAGCCGGATTATAGTTATCCGGCAAAAAAATATCATCGCTCACGGTATTTGGAATATGGTAATCGCGAAAATACGACACAACTGCATCCATAACTTTTCTACGGCCGGAGTTGTAATCGTCCAGGATAGTTTCGTCTGGCGGAATACCAAGGACAATCGTAGCCAATCGCATCCGGACACCGGTATGTTTATAATCCGTATATCTAACTTCCGTCATCTTTGGACGGACAATATTATCCGCACTGCGCATCCGTATAATCTCCATAATGATCCTCCTCTTTAATAGTAATATGTCAGCGAGTATACATTTCAAATTTCAATTGGCGAATAGTGCATATTGATTACATCCATTTGTCTTTCCTCCTTTCTTTGTTAGTGGCTGAATCAACCCTGTAATTAATATGTAATTGATGATA
>JAJPXX010000116.1:0-1837 GCA_021205225.1 Lachnospiraceae bacterium | reverse complement strand
CTCATCTACTGGGCCTATTGTATGGGAATCATAAGCTCTATATTTAGTATGTTCACGGTGACGTCCATAAAAAATCATTTGAAGGATCAGCCGTAAAGCTCTACTGAGTCTATCGCTTGAAGATCATCAGCCGCATATATTTAGTATGTTTACGGTAACGTTCTTACAAAACTATTTACGGCATCAATCGTACGATCTTTCATATCCTTTGCCTGATAATAGTCCTGTATTGAATATGTCAACGGGAACGTTAGTACAAATTCAATTCACGAATTAATACCTACAAGAAGATAATCATTCAACTGTTTCTTATCTCTGAAATTTTAGGATTCGTTTTGAAAAATGAAATCATAGTTGGCTGACATATTATATACGTAGGAGAGGCTGATTCATCAAGTTTATGTATGAAGAAAGGAGTGACAATATAGGAACAAATGGTCAAAATTGTCCAGCCGGATAACAGGCTGGAAAAAGGAAGTATATCACACACAAAAAGGAACTATATCACGAAGAACTACCAAAGAAGGAGAACAGAAATGGCAAACTCAAAAACTGGAACATTAAATATGAAGGATTTTACTGATGTGCTTCTCAGGGAAGTGAATGATTACATGGATCCTGAAATGACGGTGAGAATCGTAAAGATTTCCAAGCCTAACATGGATCCGGAACAGGCTATGGTATTTGCTGCGATTAATATGGATGAAACTCTATCACCTGCTATTTATATTCGCCCGTTATATGATGAGTATATATGTGGAAAATCGGTGCATTCTCTGGCTGCAGAGAGCATCCGAACTTGCAGGGAACAGAGTAGCGCTTTCATTTTCGATATCCGTTCGTTTACGGATCTTGATCAGGCAATTTCTAAAATTACCTGTAGAGTTATAAATTATGAAAGCAACAGGGAACTTCTCAAACAAATCCCATATAGGGAGTACCTTGGACTGGCATTGGTTCTATACTATGAGATAGATGATAGTCGTAGTATTCTCATCAGGGATATCCATATTGATATGTGGGGCACTGATATGGATAACGACAGCCTGTTTACAATTGCTCTCAGTAACACACGGAGATTATATCCAGCCAAGATAATTCCATTTACAGAGGTACTGGATGGCTTAATAGGCAATGTAGACAGCCTGTCAGAGGATGGCGATGGGCCGAAAGGTCTGAACTTATTTGTGCTAAGCAATGAAAGACTCCTTTACGGGGCTGTTAACCTTTTGTACGATGATGTGCTTGCCGCAGCTTGCAGGCAAACAGGAAGCAACAAGATTTACATTCTGCCCTCAAGTGTGCATGAGGTAATAATTATTCCAGCTGATAATAAAAATGGATTCAAAATTACTGACCCGCATGAATTAAAGAAGATTGTACAGGCAATCAATGCAAAATATGTTGATCAAGAAGATATATTGGGTGATTACATATATAGTTTCTCAATCTCAAATTCTGAAAAAAAATTGGTGATTGAGGCATAGAAACACTGAGAGAACACAACAACCAGGTGATGCAGAATAAAAAAATTACTGCATCGCCTGGGCTACACAGAAAGGAACATCATATGATTAAAAGATATGGCTTAGAACTACTTGGGGAGGATAGGCTTCCCCATCTGGTGGAAGAGGAAAGATATAATACATCAATAAAAAACATAACGGATCCCAAAGCGGTAAGTAACTTTTGCCAGGAGGCACTGCGGTTAGCGAACAAGGCTGAAGAATTTGTATATGCGATATATCTGGATACGCAGGGGAAAGTGCTCGGAATTTGCGAAATTTCCCATGGTAACGTTAACACTGCACCTTTAAGCAGCAGGGAGGTTTTTATA
>JAJPXX010000208.1 GCA_021205225.1 Lachnospiraceae bacterium | reverse complement strand
ATTTTACACATAAAGCGGAATATGTATCACCCCACACCCAGCAAAAGTCCAATCACCCGCACAAATGGCACCGCTTCGCCGCGGAACATCGTTTTCTTAAAAATGAAAGACACCACTTTGCTGCACAAGTAAAGGGCATTTTTGTTACTGTCTGGCTCTATATGAAAAAACCGCCCCAGACTTTATGTCCAGGGCGGCATTCGCCACATTGCAGTCCATTTTTAATTCTGTCTGAAAATCAGCTTAAATACCTTCCGCACAAACGGCTGAATGAAAAACAGCTGGCTGAAAAACGCAAACGGGAAGTTGTAGCATACCAGCTTCAGCCAGTTTGCCAAAAATGTCAGGATATGGAAGCCATTGTAATACGGGTAGTAAAACAGGGCCGCCAGAAAGCTCATCGTCGGCACCATCAGACCAACCGTAGCACAGATCACCGCGCTCTCAAAAATAACCGGATGCGTTTCCTTTGGATTGAAATTCATGCAGGCCAGTTTAAAGGAACAGGGGCTTCCCAGCACACACTCCAATACATAAGCAAAGCAGAATTCGATCAGAATCAGCGCCCAGATGGGAAGCATACGTCCAAACATATAGACGCCGCCCTGCGTCTGAATGGCGTGCAGCACGCTGTCGGCTCCGGTCACTTCCATGAGTGTCGCGCCATTGATCACATAAAGGCTGTAAAATACATACCCGTGTACTGTAATAATCACGGTGATGAGTGCGAAAATCATTCGCTGAAACTGGTTTTTCGGCATTTTCTTATTCTCCTCTTCTAACTCTGATTTGCAACAGTCCCAGACAGCGAAGCGCCAATACGCAGCTCACCATTTGAACTCGTCACATAAAAACCTGTTTTACTTTGCATAGATTGCCAAAAGAAAGATTTTCAGGACAAAAAAACACAAGCATTCTATGCTTCTGATCCTTTTCGCCGTATATCGTCCCGTGATCAGATTTATGTGCATAGCACTACTTGTGTCGTTCCTTTATGATTCAATTGTATCTAAACTGCAAAACCAGACTATCTGGAATTATATCTTTTTTTTACAGCAAATTCAAATGGACATCTTTTACAAAATTTTTCTCTGATAATCCGGTGAAATGAAAATTTAAATTCCACAACTCGGGGGTACAAGTGGAATTCAGTCTTACTCAAAATTCCACTTGTATTTCCGGCGTTCGCAGCAAAAACCTAGTGGAAATCAGTCTTACACCATATGGCCTACCCAATTCTACTGGGTAAATGATGGCGTAAATGGAATGAAGTTTTTCTTCCTTGTTCACCCAGTAATCCCAGAAAGAGTGAAATCCACCGGAAAATCACAAATTTTGGCGTGGAAATAAACTTTTCACTTCAGCTCTCTGATAATCCACCTTTTCTCTGCTTCTTTCCAATGTCTTCTTTCACTCACTGCAGCAGGCAGCCTTACATCGGCTGCCTGCCTTCTGCAGATTCTTTCTGTGTTTGACAGCCTTTATGCTTCGGGCAATCTATCACGCCTTCCACAGACTGTGCAGGTTGCAGTACGCATAAACCTCTTCCACTTCGTCGCCGTCATTCAGCGCAAAGCACGCAGACGGCTTCTCTCCCGGCTTCAGCTCCCTGATCTGGACACCTTCTCTGGTCTTCAGGGCAATCCACTCAATGTAGTGCTCCGGAAGCATCGGGTGATCTACAGAACCCACGTTTACCTTCACAAGTTTCCCCTCTGCCGTGTATACCGGCACATGCTTCTCCGCAGCCGCGTCGGTCGTGCCTGGAATAAGCTCCTTCATCTTCTGACCGCAGCATACAAGCGGCGTACCCTGGTCTTTCACCTTCATGGCAATGTTCCCACAGTTTTCACAGATATAAAATCTCAGTTCCATATAAATTTCTCCTTTCGCAGTCAATCCGTGGTATACATTTTCATACTCTTTCGCAGCAGGTGCAAAGACCTGTCCGAAACATTACATCAATCCGCACAGTGTCCATGCCTGCATTCATGACCTTCCTCATGATGATGTCCGCCGCATCCGCCTTCATGATGGTGTCCTTCTCCATGATGGCTGCACTGCACATCCGGCACATATTCCAGTGTCCCGGCGAGCAGCGCTTCCACTGCGGCGTCTGCGTCGCCATTCACTCCGCCATACAGCCGGATCCCGGCAGAAGCAAGCGCCGCCTGTGCGCCGCCCCCGATCCCGCCGCAGATAAGAACATCCGTCTGCAGGGCGTTCAGGACTTCCGCCAGGGCGCCGTGACCTTTTCCATTTGTGCTGACTACCTCGGAGGAAACAATCTTCCCATCCTCCGTGTCATAAACCTTAAACTGTTCGGTGTGACCAAAATGCTGGAAAATCCGGCCATCCTCATAGGTAACCGCAATCCTCATAATCGTTTCCCCTTTCATTCTCTGATAGGTCTGATAAATCACCTGCTTATGGCAGTCTTTTTCCTGGCAGAACCGGTTATTACCGTCGCATGGCCGGCATTCCCCGCCCTCGATCCGCAGCGGCAGTCCTTCTACCAGCGCGTCCGCCAGCTTCCTGCGGGCGGAATCATAGATCTTCTGTGCCGTCGTCCGGGCAACCTGCATCCGCTGGCTGCACTGCTCCTGAGATAACCCTTCCCTGTCGATCAGCCGAACTGTCTCAAATTCGTCTACCGTCAGGATGACCGGCTCTTTCCCTTCCGAATCTTTCGCCGGAATAAATTCTACCGTCTGTGGAAAATAGCAGATCATCCTGCATTTGGTCGGTCTCGACATCTGGACACCTCATCTGGCTTTCATAAGCAATTGTTCTCTCTACCTGCGGAGTAGTATACATCAGTTTTTAACATATGTCAATAATCATTATTGACATATGTCGGAAATAATGGTATTGTTTTCCTGTCTCTTCTGTGATATCCTGACAGAGAACATCCATCGACTCTTCTCTGTCAGTGGATGATGTCATGGAAAATGACTCTTTTCCATATACAATTTAAGGTAACCGTTCAGAGCAAAAGCAGCGCGTAGACCTGCTGTTCTGAATTGTTGCTCTTTAAAAATCAGAATCGAGGTGAAAGAACATGAAGTATATCTGTGATGTCTGCGGTTATGAGTATGATGAAGCAGTCGGCGATCCGGATAACGGAATCGCCCCCGGCACAAAGTGGGAGGATCTTCCCGAAGACTGGGTGTGTCCGCTCTGCCTGGTTGGCAAGGACCAGTTCAGCCCGGAGGAATAATATCTCAGTACGATTCCAGACGGCAGAGCCGGACGCAAACGCTCTGCCGCCTGGAATCATATCATAATGATTTGCACAAAGGAAGGAGGCGCATTCTATGGACAGTGATCGCATCCGTCAGCAGTTTGCATTCTGCCTGGAAATGGACAAGGAAAAAAATATCGGCCGGCAGACCTACCTGTCAGATGGAGCCAGGAAAGAGAACGATGCGGAGCATGCCTGGCACATGGCAGTCATGACACTTCTGCTCAGTGAATATGCCAATGAGGAGATCGATGTGCTGCGCACGATCAGTATGCTGTTGCTCCACGACGTCGTAGAGATTGATGCGGGCGACACCTATGCCTACGACGAAGAAGGCAAAAAAACACAGCGTCAGCGCGAGCTGGCTGCGGCCGACCGGCTGTACGGGATGCTCCCTCCGGATCAGGGGGAAAAGATGCGGGCATTGTGGGATGAGTTCGAGGCCTGTGAAACGCCCGAAGCAAAATTTGCACGTACAATGGACAATATTCAGCCTGCTATGCTGAACGCCGCCGCAGGCGGGAAAGCCTGGAGCGAGAAAGGCGTACATTTAAGCCAGATCCTTGAGCGAAATAAAAACACCGCGAATGGTTCCGAGGTGCTCTGGAACTACTCGCGGGAGAATTTTATCGATCCAAGTGTAAAAAACGGGCAGATCAAAGAAGACTGAAAACTACAAAAGAACCACTCTCAGGCTGCGTCCTCCGGGCGGCAGCCTGCTTTTTCTTTCGCCGGATGCTCCTGCACCGGATACCAGATGTCTGCCAGACTCCTGCCCGCCAGCTTCTCGATTCCGCGAACCTCATCCGCAAAGTAAGCTTCCAGATACTTCCTTGTTTTTGGAAGAATTGCGCTTTTATCCGTATCCGGAATCAGGTATTCATCCCGTTTCCGGTTGTAGAATTTTTTAAATGCTTCGTATGCGCCGGAAAACCAGTACGGCAGCATTACAAACTCATAAAAACCGTAATTAAAACCCTTCAGAATCTGATACTTCTTTGCTGCCTGACCGGAGATTGCCCGCTCATTTCCTTCGTTTGCACGGATCGAATAATCCAGATGTTCATCCTCCCCAATCCCGATGAAATCGAACAAATCCTGACAGACCGCCTTTTCGTCCCGGACAAATTCTTCAAAAAAGACAAAACGAATGTTTTCTTTTGGAAAATGCTCCAGGTATTCCCGTATACAACTATAATAACAGCTCTGAGAAAACACCAGATATTTCAGACGCTGCTTCATTATCTGTTTTTCCTGTCCTTTGTCGTCAAGCACAGAATGAACGTAGCGGTCAAACGCTTCCGCGTGCCCATAGGTCTGATCCATCTCCACGGTTCCCTTCGCAAGGAACCCCCGCGCCAGAAAATATTTATAGGAAGAATACGCCCGGTCAACCGGGTTCCGCATCATAAAAATCAGCTTTGTATCTGATGGAAAATCATGGCAGATTTTTTTCGCACAGCCGGTAAAGGTCAATCCGGCATTCACTTCTCCGCAGCGTCTCGGATCATCCATAGCAATATGGCCATAATAACGCTTTTTATAAAACCATTTGCGTCCGAAAAACCATAGTCCCTCAACGCGATAGTACATCGGCTCTTTCACATCACGGCACAACACGACATCCTTATGCTGCCGCAGTATCTCAAATAATGTCGTCGTCCCGCATTTTTGAAATCCCATACACAGAAATTCAGGATTTCTGCCGCTTTCCTTACTATCCATACCATGTCCTCCGACCAATGGCTGTCTGCTTCCGTCATTATCGTACACAGCATCTGTTCTATCATTCCGGCAGCAGGACGCTGTTTTGCACCTCGCTGTCAGAAAGGATTCTCCGTTTTACAGAAACGATTCCCACAACATCATGAGTCCCAGGCCAAACAAAATAACTCCTGTCACGCGGTTCGTTGTCTTATCCTTCATATGATTCGAAAGTGCTGATGCTGCCAGCGCAGATACCAGCGTAAACACAATGCAGAGCAACAGCGCGGGAATATAATTCGTAACATCTCCAAAATAAAAATGCGAAGCTGCACCGGTAAAGGCAATAAATGTCATCACAAATACACTGGTACCGACTGCCGTCTTCAAATCATAACGAAGAATCGTCGTCAGAATGAAGAGCATCATCATTCCACCGCCAAGCCCCATAAACCCACAGTAGAATCCAATGCCAACCCCGCAGATAACGGAAAGAAGCATCCGCCGGTTCTCCGGAATCTGAAAACCAAACTTTGCCTGCTTTGTCGCGGGTAAAATGATAAAACGAAGTCCCATCAAAGTAGTAAACACAACCGACAGACGCCCCATCTCGAGATCCGGCATATACTGGGAGAAATAGCTTCCCAATATCGTCATCAGAAGCACTGCCGCCACCATAATCGCCCCATGCTTGAGGTCCAGATTATCATTTTTATTATATACGTACGCGGAAAACGCGGAAGCCAGCACATCCGAGGCTAACCCGATCCCCACAGCTTCATACCATGGAATACCCAGAAACGTCACCAGCATCGGAACGATCGCCGTTGTCGCTGACATTCCCGCAAACCCAGTGCCTACACCCGCTGCAATTCCGGCTGCCGCACAGACAATAAGCAATCTCAACATAACCGTTTTATCCTTTAACCGTAAACCTAATTGTCATAATAATACAGACAAATGCGAATATCAAGAAACAGAGCATAAAAAAAGAATAAACTTTTTCTGACATTGTTATTATAAGTTCCCCGCTTCTTTTGTCAAGCTTTTTTCCCAGACTTTATATTCCATTCACATTTTACGTGCGTGTACTTCTGGCATACTGCTCTTTAAGCTCCTCCAGCACCTCATCGGCAGTGAGCCCCTGCATCTTCTCTTTGCGCTCCAGGAACTCCGGATCCTGGCAAAGCTTCGCATTATATTCCTGAATCGTCTTCACCAGATATTCATCTGCTTTCGCCTCGATCAGGCGCAGCTGGTATTCTTCCTCAGAGAGAAACAGGGGAAGCGCGCTGACATATTTTCGGAAGGTTTCTTTTGTTTTCATCAGATGGTAGGATTCCTGAAAACATTCCGCAGCCTCCTCAAACCGAAAAAGTCCTGCGTATGCCGTGCCAAGGTTATTCCAGACAGCCGCGTAAAACTGGGAGCCAAGCTTTCCCGGATTTCTGTTTTTCAGAATCTGCCGGTATACCCAGACCGCGCGCGCATACATTTTTTCCCTCACCAGGTAGTCGCCGCGCAGCTTTTGCTTCATTTCATCCGACTGAACCTCCAGCTTCGCCATTTTATCCTGGAAATCCCGCATTTCCTGCCCATTCAGATAGCCGGCCTCACGAAAGATCGGAAAGACAAAGGACGCCACGTTCGCTTCCGGAACTTTGCCCTTTCGCGCCCCCTCCTGTGGCCGGGAACCAGCCGACGGATGGCGGGCGGCGGAACCGGATGCCGCGCGGGCCGTCCGCTCTTTTGCCGTCTCAATTTTCTCCAGCTGCTCATAAAGCTGCCGATAAAGACGGGTCAGATGCAGTTCATCACGGATCCAGTCGCAAAGCTTCTCATTAATAATACTTTCATCAATGAGACAGATGTTATTGTACAGATAAAAGCACAATTCCTCCAGTGAATAGATACTGGTACGGATATTTTCTATATAATAAGGCTGATTTGCCTGCCGGGGCAGGCAGAGATCATAGCTCATATTGTTTTCCTCCGTAAAAAATGCCTGATGGGTGTCTCCGTTCCGCTTCCGTTCTGAGCTGTTACAGCCAAATGTCCCGGCTCCAGCTTAAACCGGACGATTTATACAGGCCTCCAAATCCCAGATCCTCTATGTCAATGTGACAGGCGGACGGGGAAGAAAAATATACCGTCATACGCAGCCGGGTCGCTCGATCCGGGCGCTTCGGCAGGCCGGGCAGCCGCATTGTGTGAATCACCGGATCTCCCTGTGTCATGGGACGCGAAATGATACGAATCTCCCGCTCTCCCCGAGGAATAAATTCACATACACAGTGTACCTCGTACCAGTTTACTCCCGCGTTCACCAGCGGATAATAACTCTCTTTTCCGCGGATACACATCTCCATGCCAATATTTCGGTCAACCATATCGTTACCGCTGAAAATAATCTCCTCACCCGGCCTGATACCCGTGCGTTCCATCGCCGCATAGCAGGCTCCCATAGAATAAAGATTCATGCCCTGATAGGCACGGCGTCCGCTGCAAAGAAACTGGATCGAACGCACAGCCCAGCTTTTATCAAAATAGTCGCCCATCAGATAGCTGACCGTCACAGTGCGGCGTTCAAACAGCTTTTTCAGAAATTCAAAGAAGAGCCGGTCTTTTTCGTTTTTCCACTCCTCGTCCGGGCGCCCGTCCCGAACCTCATCCGTCATTGGCTGGCTGGCAATCGGCTCCGCCCTGGCGATTGCCGGTTTCGTAGAACGGTCAATGCGCAGAATATAGCCGACAATGCATTCGTTCTCACAGGTGATCAGAGCTACATCCTGCATCCACAGTTCTTTTCTCTGGCTGATCGTATAATAAAAGAAAGAAGACAGGTAGTCCTGTACATAAATCTGCTTCCGGTCAACGCCAAGCCGCAGCAGTGCTTCGATCAGCACCTGATTCAGTGTTACCGAGAGCCGCTGCACCGAAATCATCACCTGCAGCTTTGTATTCTCCGTGAGCAGCTTCAGCCCCGCCATGCATTGCTTCAGATATATCGCCAGAATTTCCTCTGGCGCAAATACGGTTCCGTTACTCTCGATCGTCTCCCCGCTCTCAATCTTTTCAAACACGCCCAGGAGCCGATGAAGATCTGTATTTTCCCCTTCCGGTACAGCAGAAGAACCATCCCAGAGGCTCCAGATCCCATTTTCATCCTGCCGAAGCCCCGCCGCCAGCTGTGTATGTTCCTCCATGCCAAGCGTCATCGGTTCCTTTACTGACTGATGCCAATAGGTCACCTGTGCATATGCCGGATTCAGATCAATTCCCAAAATCAGTTCATTCGTTGCCTGTATCATACTCCTACCCAACTTCCGCTTTAAATGAGTGTAAATACCTCTTCCACCAGATATTCCAGAGTCAGCCACGAATCCAGGTTTTCCGCAAACTGCGCTTCATCGCCAGTCCGGGCCGCGGCACAGAGCCGATTCAGCATCCCATACCTGCCCATATCCTGCTCCTCCTGATCTGCTCTCAATATCCATTTGTCTGAGCGAATCTCTTTTTTCTCAGCGCCCGTAGCCGATTCGGACGGAAGCTCTTCTACGAATCTGCACTCCAGCTCTTCCCCGTCAAAGAGCGTAAACTCCCGCACAAAAATACCTTCGAAACAGTCTGGTACTAACTCGGTCAAAACGGTATCCTGTCCTTTATAGCGGTATTCTATCCGCACCGTACTCTTCGGATTACCGACATACTCTGCAAATACGTGTCCCTGCAGCTGCAAAGGCTTCCGCAGCTCCTCGTCAAAGCGGCGGTAAAAAGCAAATCGCATTCCCTTTGTATTAAATTCATCCAGCATCTCCGCAGCGTAGACCCGCTGCGGCTTTGTCAGGGAAACCTCTCTTGCATAGTATTGCAGCAGCGCCAGACGGCAAACCTCCTCCTGCTCAGCAAGGCGGTCTGTCCCGCCCAAACACCGGTATTCCTTTTCTATATAAGCAAAAACCGGTTCCGCTACCGGAAGCCCTTTGACAAAATATTCGTATGCTTTCAGATTCACATAAGCCTTACACAGCTTTTTACGCCCCAGCTTACGGACATACGCCTCAAAAATCGGTTCAGACCCCTGCGTTCCCTGCCGGGTGAACAGCATCATCGTGAGAATTTTCTCCTCAATCAGCATCGTATCCAGGCAGAAATCGTTCGCCGCGTCCCAGATCTGCCGCATCTCCTCGACCGAGCCATCATAATAAAGCAGCAGATAGCGCAGCAGCTTGTCATCGTATTTTCCTTTTACAAAACACCGGTGACAGAGGGAAAGCAGCATCGCATTCTCTTCAAACTCAACCTCCAGCACCATGCGGCTGCAAATACGCACCAGCTGAATGAGAGGAATATCCTCTGCGCCATACGCATTCAAAAGGGCGAAAGCATCTGTGCATTTTCCCTCTTCCGCAAGAAGTGTAATCATCGCGGCCTTGTCCACACACGCATATTCCTCGTAAGAAATCTGCTCCAGGAACTCCGGCAGCGTATCATCCCGCAAATGCTCCATATAATAACAAAGCACCTGCTTTCGCAGCGTATCCCGAAATTCAGGAGAAAACCGGCGCAGCTCACACCCTATCCGAAAATACGGAAGCAAACGGTCATTCATCAATGACTCTTTCTGGCTTTCCACACAGAGAAAAGCTACCAGTCCCGGATCATCAGGTACTTTCTTTGCGCACCACGCGAGCAGCTTCTCATCCTCAAAAATATGCCGGATCTGGCAGATTCTGCCCGCTTCCACGCGCTGCCCCTTTTCATCCACAGCGAAAACCACACTGTCCGGGTCATAAATCTGGATCGTTCCCCTGCCGTTGTGCAGGTTCACAGAACGCTCTTCCGGCATCCGTGCGGAGCGCACTGTGATCTGCCGTATCTCAGACAGATTGCACGTAATCTCATACGTAAACAAAATCTGGATCAGCTTCCTGGCCAGCTGCGCGGTAAGCATACCCTCCCGCAGGAATTTCTGATAAAGCGCCGCCAGGTCATCTGTTACATGGGTGTATTCCAGCTGCTCCATCACGAAACGCTCCATCGCCGCACGGTGATTCACCCAGGCCTGCGGGTCACTGTCACGGTTCTGGGCAATACTCCGGTACAAAGCCGCGCGCCTGTGATAATCAAGAGTCGCATCGTAGGCAAAATACATCCGGATAATCTGCGGCAAATCCGCAAAGCTTACATCGGCTCTGGCGTTCTCTCCATCTGCGTTTTCACTGCTTCCGGCACCTTCCTGACCCGTTTTTTCTCTGGAGCCTGCTTCCGGCGGAATATTATCCTGGCGGGCGGATTCTCCGGAATCCGGAAAAGAAGGCAAAGCCATCGACCGCAAATATGCCTCATAAAGCCCGTTCATCCGCTGCCCGCTCTCTACTCCCAGAGAATACCACGTAAAGTACCGGCGCTCCATCTTTCCCCCACGGATCAAAAGCTGGCAAATCGCCCTGATCAGATCGTCCGACGGATAAAGCTGCCAGCCATTTGCAAGCACTTCAAAAAGCCGGCGGTCATAATTCGTCCGGTGCATAGCCAGATTCGCCGTCTGGCGGAGCACCTCGGCGGTCATCACCTTTTCCTGATCCGCAAACCGCAGCAAATGAAGCTCAAATTCGCCCAGATGGCGCATCAGAAACGGATTTTCCCTGAGTATCTGCCATGCCTCCACATAAAGAATCCGGCTGCGGCACCCTCTTTGAAACTGTTCCGCCACTGCTTCATAGCGCGCGTCCGGATCGTTTAAAAACTTTTCCTGCAGATACAGGAGAATCCACAGAAGCTGCCAGCTCGCGGGAGCATGGTAAAACTGTCTGCCTACCTCTTCCTCTACCCGATCTACATAAGACGCTTCCCGGTAAAAAAAGGTAGAAATATACAGATAATAGCAATAGCGCTCCGCCGTATCGAGCTTCTCCTTCTGCGCTTCGATCTGCTGCAAAAGCTTCTCTGCTTTATGCTTCCTGTCATCCGCATAGTACATCTGAACCAGGAACAAATCCGCAAACGGGTCATCCCCGCCCGCTCTCTTATAGCTGTTGATCACACTGATCGAACGCTCTGTCCAGGTGGGCAGGTCAATTTTCTGTAAGCGGAAGCTGATATAAAGCCCCTCCAGGTTCTTTCTCATAATCTTGCGGATATGCCCCTGCCGCTGCTTCGCCCATCCGGGCTTCTTTTTTGCAACCACCGCAATCCGGATCTTCTGCGTTCCGGCAGTCAAAGTCAGCCACGCATAGTTATTCCCTGCGTGCATCAGGTTCGTATCAAGCACCAGATTCAGATCAAAGGTGCTGCCTGCAAACTCGTCCGTTGAAAAAAACGTCCGCTCCGGGCGCACAAAAAGCGCGTCCGATTCCACGGAAATCATCTGCACACCCCAGGTATTTTTCCGAAGCTGAATGGTCTCCTGCACAGGCTCCTTCAGTTCCCCGTAATCCAGATTACGGGCGCCAACCGAGAGTACCACAGCTTCTTTCAGCCCTGCTCCTGTCAGAAACTCCTCCATACTGCGATAGTTCACTTCCTGCAGGCACAGCCCTTCATAGAGAGCAAGCATCCCCGGCCACTTTGCCAAAAACGAGCGAAATCCGGCAGAACCAAAGCAGCGGTATGCCTTCTGGTAATTTGTCTGCGCCAGACCGGCAAATCCCGCAAGATCCGTAAACGGCATCTCCTGATCGTTCTGCCCGCTCTCCTCAATACGTACTTTATAAGGAATCTCATATTCCCCACAGTCACAGCAGAGTATAATCTTCCCGCTTCCCGGCTCCTCCTGCTTTGCCCCGCTGACGGATGCATCTTCCCGTTTCCCGGCCGTGCCGAAACTGCTCTCCGGTTTCAGCCCGCTGCAGTCAAACTGGTAATGAATCTCCTGCGAAATGCCATGGAACTCCACCGGATCACAAATCATCCGGGCATCGGAAGGATAGAGATAGCCATGTACCCGCTGCCCCTCGGCGCCTTCTATAAAAAATTTCCCACGCAGCACGGCACCCGGCGCCCCCACAAGTTCCAGCTCCTCCGGGCGAATCACAACGTGTCCCTCTTCGTATTCAAATATTCCGTTCAATAATTGTTCGACTCGTCTCTTCAATCTTTTTCACCTATTGTAATAGCTGTAACAGTCTCCCGACAACCCGCATATCTCAGATGTAGAAAATATACCACAAAAAAGCTTCCACTTCCATACCTTTTTAAAAATATGGAGTAACTGATGTAAAAAAAGGTAACTATCCAGAACAGCAGGCCACAGACCGCCTTCTTCGAAGGCTATATGCCGCTAACGCGTCATATGTCTGAGGCTTGATGGGCGTTCCGCCCATCCCGAAAAGAAAGGACAGCCTTTAGCAGGTAAACCTGCACAGTCTGTCTTTTCTTTTCGATGCTGTTCTGAACTATTACAAAAAAGGGGATACCCCCGCCAGAAGGTATCCCTTTACAGACTTTTATGCGTTCCAACACCTGAGAAACATTGACAGCAGCATGTTACTTAAAGTTTGGCGTCGAAAAGCTCTCATAATATTCTTCCAGAAACAGTTCCGCCATTCTGAATAATCTCAACATATCCATTCCCTCCTTACTCATACCTGGCGCCGCTGCCTGGGAACTGGCTAATGCCAGATTCCGCTTCGTCGGCGGCGATTAAAATCTTGTTGTTTCCTGATGGCATTATCATAACGCATTGACAGATTTCTGTAAAATACATATAATGAACGTTGAGCGATACCTGAAAGGTATTGACCCGGTAGTGGAGGTGATTGGATGGAATTGAGGCATATTCGTTATTTTCTGGCCGTTGCAGAAGAGATGAATTTTACACGGGCTGCTGAAAAGCTATGCATCGCGCAGCCGCCGCTGAGCCGACAAATCAAAGAGTTGGAGGAAGAGCTTGGCGTATCACTTTTTCTCCGGAAGCCCCACGCACTGCAGCTGACAGAAGAAGGGCAGGTGTTCCGCCAGTACGCGGTGCGTGTTCTCGACCTGGTCAGCAAATCAGCCGAAGATGTAAAGGAAATCCAAAGCGGCCTGCACGGCACGATTTACCTCGCTTCCGTGGAAGGCCATGCACCCGCCCTTCTCTCAGAGTGGATTGCAGGGTTTCAGGCGGAGCATCCGCATGTGACCTATCATCTCTGGAATGGGAATTCCGACGACGTGATCCACCGGCTGATGAAAGGCCTGTGTGAACTGGCGCTGATCATGGAGCCGCACAACGCGGAAGGCGTGAACGCGCTCCGTGTCTATTCAGAACCGTGGATTGCCATGATCCCTTCTGGCTGTCCCCTGGCTCAGGAACCCGGAGATACTGTGGATTTTCAGCGCGTGATACAGTATGATCTGATCATTCCTTCCAGAGAATCCCGGCTGCAGGAAATCAGCGGCTGGTCAGACTCCCCGGAAAAGCCCCTGCGTGTCCGCTGCCGGATTGCGCATATGCTGAATGCCTACGAGCTCACACGGCAAAATGTCGGCATTACCCTCTACCCTGCCTCAGCCAATATCGGAACCGATGCTTCCGTATGCATCAAAAAGCTGGTCAACCCTCAGGTCATGGCGTCCTACGTGCTGATCTGGGATAAAAACCGCCAGCTCTCGCACGCGGCAGAGGAGTTTCTACACTATATACAGTCTGTGGTGTGCTGAGCGAAAGCTTCCCTTTCCTTATGTTTCCCATACTTTTCATGCACAGCTCGTGACTGCTCTACGCTTTCACAGATACAAAAGGAAAAGGATAATCCACAGAATAAAGGGGCACAATACAATTGACATTTTCGTTACTGCTTACAACCCGACCACGCATATGCGGCGGGGCAGGGCTTATCCCGCATGAAGTCCGGATGCCACAGCGCTTTCTCCCTTGCAAAAGCGGCTCCAGACAATGTCAGATATCCGCACAGGCGCACCTGCCTTGCCCGCTGCTTCGCGGCAGTCGCCAAATATCTGTGCAGGCACGGCTACCTGGTCCGTTGCTTCGCGGAAATAAAAAAATGGAGGTTTCTATGAGCGAAACACTGAATCACTTCAAAGATTACCTGAAAACCATGCGCCGCTACGACCACGTACTCACTCTCCTTTACTGGGATCTGTCCACACAGGCTCCGGAAAAAGGCGTTGAGACGCGCATGGACGCCATCAGCTACTTTTCCACCGAGGAATTCCGTCTTTCCACCGCGGATGAGTACGGCCAAATGCTGAAGGAGTTCTCTGAGCCGGAGCAGTTCGACGCGCTTGATGAGGCAATGCAGATTACGGTAAAGCGCTATCAGCGTGACTATGAGCGGTATAAGCGCATCCCGGAGGATTTTTACTCTTCCTACACGGAAGCCAAGACCCGCTCTGAGCGCGCGTGGGAGAAGGCAAAACGCAGCGCGGATTTTTCCGAATTCGCCCCGCATCTGGAAAAAGTCATTTCCATGACAAAGGAATACGTACACTACATGGAGCCGGAACAGGATCCGTATGAGGTGCTGCTGGATCTTTACGAGGAAGGGATTGACAGCGCGACGATCGACCGTGTCTTTGACGAACTGAAAGAAGGGCTGCTGCCCCTTCTGAAAAAAATCGAAGACAGTCCGCGCCCGGATCTCTCTGCCCTGGAGGGAACCTACGAGATCAATGCCCAGAAAGAAGTGCAGGATATGCTGCTGGACTACATCGGTTTTGACGCTGACGCCGGAGTGACCGCCGAAAGCGAGCATCCGTTCACCACAGATCTGTGCATCGGCGACGTCCGCGTAACCAACCACTTCAAAGAGGACGGCCCGATCTCCGCAATGTTCAGCGCCATCCACGAAGGCGGACACGCGATCTTTGGACAGAACATTGACCCTGCTTACGAAGGGACCGCGCTCGAACAGGTGAATATGATGGGACTTCACGAAAGCCAGTCCCGTTTCTTCGAGAACATCCTGGGGCGGCGTATCAGCTTCTGGAAACCCATTTACGGGAAGCTTGGTGAGCTGCTGCCGCAGTTCCGGAAGATTCCGCAGGAAACCTTCTGCCGCGCAATTAACGATGTGCACCCAAGCCTGATCCGCACGGAAGCGGATGAAGTCACCTACTGCCTGCACATCATCCTGCGCTACGAAATGGAGAAAGCCATCTTCCGCGACAACGTCCCGGTCGACGAGCTGCCGCAACTCTGGAATGACAAAATGGAGGAACTGCTCGGCATCCGTCCGGAAAATGACGCCGAAGGCATCCTGCAGGATATGCACTGGTCAGACGGCTCCTTCGGATACTTCCCCTCCTATCTGCTTGGCTCCATGTATGACGGAATGTTCCTGGAAGCCCTTGAAAAAGAAAAAGGCAGTGTCGATACCATCCTTGAAGAAGGACGTATCCATGAGATAACCGCATGGCTGAATGAAAACATCCACCGCTATGGCAGCCGCTACACGTCCGCGGAGGTATTAGAGCGCGTCTGCGGGCAGCGCTTAAGCGCCCAGCCGCTGCTTCGTTACTTTACGGAAAAATACTCCCAACTGTACGGGTTTGAAGCCTGAGCAGGAAACAGCGCATAAAATATATCAGAGCAAAAGTATATTGGCACTGTGCTTTTGCTCTGATTTAAAATTTTCAAAAAAAGTGCTTGCAATTTTAAGGCTTCCGGGTTATAATACTCAAGCATGGTTCCTTGGTCAAGCGGTTAAGACGCCGCCCTCTCACGGCGGAAACAGGGGTTCGATTCCCCTAGGGACTATTTTTTCATGTTTAAAATCAGCTAATTCTTATCTTCAAAAAAGAAATTCTCTCACCAGCTCCCGCAGGCAATACAAATATGTCCGCTCTTCCACTCCAGTTTCCGTCAAAATGGATGTGACTGCGTATTCTTCCCCATCTACCAGATAATGTACCAGCCCAACCTGTGTTCCCTCTGCCACGGGTGCTTCGATGGTATTCAGCATTTCGACCCGAACCTCGACTCGATCGTCGGAGCGCATCAGGACTTCGGTTGAGGATGGTTCCTCCAGGATGGTGGACACGCTTTCCTGTTGTCCGTTCGTAACTGCGAGGTCTTTGGTCGATATTTCCACAGCAGTGATATCCCGCATTTCAAATTCTGTAAGCCCAAAATTCATCAGTTTTTTCGTATCAATCCATTTGTAACCCTTGTTGTTCGGCCAGCCGCAGGCGAGCAGCGCCACAATCAAAAGCTTCCCATCCCGCAGCAGAGCGCCAACGTAACAATAGCCAGCTTTTCCGGTAAAACCGGTTTTACCGGAAATGGCGCCCTCCATCAAATTCAGAAATGCGTTATGGTTTGTACAGCTGTAGGTTCGCGTGCCGGAAATATTGGAAAAAGTATAGGAAGCGGTTTGTGTCACAGCCAGAAATTCCTCACTCTTTGGAGACTGTGTCAGACAATAACGCATAACCAGAGCCAGATCGTGTGCAGTCGTATGATGCTCGCCCTTTTCATCCTCCGCATCCAGACCATTTGGTGTAATATAATAGGTTTGCGTGCAGCCGATTTCAGCCGCCTTTGCATTCATCATGGCTGCGAAATTTTCAACGCTTCCGCCAACGGTCTCAGCAATGCAGACCGCCGTGTCATTGTGAGACTCCAGCATCAGAGAATAGAGCAAATCTCTCAGATAAAACGTATCGCCCGTACTCATGCCGAGCTTCACTTCCGGCTGTGCGGAGGCGGTGCCTGAAACCGTGCAGATGGTCTCTGTATCATCCGTCATGAATTCCAGTGCGAGGATACAGGTCATAATTTTAGTCGTACTCGCCATGGGAAGCGGCGTATCGCCGTCTTTATTGTATAGGACGCGCCCACTGTTTCCATCCATCAGGACAGCGCTGGCCGCATACAAATCGATAGAAGCTTCCTGTGCTTCAGCGGTCGCCTGCGCAGAGTCTGCACTGATATTTTCATTGCTGTCAAAAATGCTGCCCCTGGCTGCATCCGCGGCATTGTTCTCAGCAGCCTTTACCGATATGCTTTCTAACTGCCCGCACACCTGCCCAAATACTAAGACAGCAAGCATGATAATCACAGCAAATATTCTCTTTCTTATTCCAGGATTCCGCTTCATATAGAAAACTCCTGCTGCATCTGATTTTTATGGCACAGGCAAACTGTCCGTGTCTTTCCCATTATATGCTTTCGAAATTTTCTCTATGCTTTCTCAAAAACGCGCCGCCTGTCCGGATTCTCTGCTTACGCAAAACCGAGCGCCAGACCTGCTTCTCTGCATTCCCAAAACCGCGCCGCCTGTCGGGATTTTCTGCGTACACGCCACACAGAAGTCATCATGAATCTCGGGCATCCCTGCTCCAGATAACCGGCTCGTATTTTCTGCGCAATATGCGCACCACACGGTTCATATCTCCCCGAATGACCTCGTCGTATTTTCCGGAAATGCTTCCAAAGGTCACCGTTTTATTTATTCCGATCCGCGCCTCCAGTTCTGCCAGCATATGCTCGCGCGCAGCCTCCCGATTATAAATTTTGATGTACGCATACCCCGGATAATCCGTCGAGACGTAGCAGAGAACTTTGAAGCGTTCACAATAGCCTCCCCGCTTCAGTTCCCTGTAAAAAGCTTCTGCCCTCGCCTTCGGATAAAGCAGCATCAGATACACAGCTTCCGCATCCTCAGGCGGGCGGCGGCAGATGTAATTGCGCAGCGGGGAACGCCGCAGTTTCGATACGAGAGCGCTATGTACGTTTTCTTCTGTGTTCTGATAATAGATAACGATCGTATCCTCCAGAATTACATTCGTGAAGCACATGAGTCCATGTTTTTCTGCCAATGCAAGCAATTCCCCCGTTTCTTCAGCCGTCAGTACATATTTCTTCAGGTAGCGTTTTTCGTTAATATCATAGAGTGCCGCTCCATCCATAACAATCACAGGAAGACGCAGGCGGATATCATGCATCGGCGCAAGCAGTGAAGCCGGCGTGCGCATGGTGGAGATGGTAAAGTTTGCTCCCTCATCCAGCATCCGGTTCAGTTCCACCCGGCTGTAATCACTCATGGAATCCTTCGCGTCAATCAATGTGTCATCCAGCCCGGAGACAAAGAGAATATCCTTTCGTTTTTTTCGCGGCAGGGAAAACGTATTCACCAGCAATCCAATCAGGATGCCAACCACAGTATCCAGGAATCGATTCCATACAAAAAGATACGGGTTCAGATCACCTGCGTGGTTGACCACAATGCTCAGAAACACCACGCAGGAGAAATAAGAGGCCTGCTTTTTCTTTATCAGGACTGTAGTATACAAGACCAGAACCACCATGCCGGAAATCACCGCCGCGTTGAGCACCTGAAATACCAGCGTCTGCATTGCCAGCGTCTTCACAGAGCTTAAGCTTCCCCGGAACAAAAGAAAAACAAGGCCATACAGCGCGCCGATAATCGTGCCAATCATGCGCTGATACGCATTTTTAAAAGTCGTGGCTGTATACATCTGAATACACCAGAGCGCCGCCAGCTGAGAATAAAAAACAATTCCGCTGTCTCCGCGCAGAAAAGAAACAAAATAACACAGGATAATTGCCGCCGCCGACTTTAAAATCCGCATCCCCGGATGCGGCAGGCGTGACAGACAAAATGCCGGCTTCTGGTTTAACTGATTCATAATAAACATTCACCTCTGATTTATATTTTTCTTCACCCGGACCTGTACAATCGGATAGGGGAACGCTCTTCTCCCCTATCCGCTGTGCCAGGCGCGAGCAGCGAAGCTACTAATTTCCACTCGCGCCTGTGTACATAAAAAGGAGCCTGAATGAATCAGGCTCCTTCGCTGTGAGGTTTATCTTATATCCAAATCACTTTCCTGTCAATACAGTAATTCTCAAACTCTTTGACCAGCCGGATCTGTACACCAGACTTATCCGATTTTCAGTCCAGATGAAACACATTCCGCAGATCTACGGAAACCGGGCTGTTGTCCGGATTTGTCTCCATGATATCCGCCATAAAATCCCACCACTTGCGGTTGATCGCGGTGTCAGAACTCTGCGCCCATTTTTCTTCATCCTCGATCTCAATATACCCAAACAGGGTCAGGGTCTCCTGATCCAGAAAAATGGTATAGTTTTTTCCGCCGTATTCATGAATCATATCTTTCATTTCCGGCCAGAGCTGGTTGTGTCTCTTTTCATATTCCGCTTCCTGTCCCGGATATAGTTTCATTTTAAAGCCTTTGATCATTTTGTCATGTCCTCCCGATTATCATTTATTCCCGCGAAGGTTCACGGCTTCTCGTAAAGGAATTCTTCCGGAAGTGTTACATTGAAGCCCTTCGCCAGGTCTCTGAAGTTATCCGGCGTAATCGTCTGCAGCTTCCGCGGATTCATGGAAAGAATCTTGACCAGGATTTCCGCAGACTTCTCCACCGTATGCAGCAGGCCGAAGGTCAGGTCAAAATCCTCGCCTGAGCAGAACATCCCATGGTGAGCCCAGATCACAACATCGTATTTCTGCATCAGTTCTGCCGTCTTGACCGCAATCTCGCGCCCGCCCGGCACCATCCAGCCGATAACGCCGACGCCGTCCGGGAAAACGACCGGACATTCTGTCGCAGTCTCCCAGAGTTCTCTGGTAAATACCTTATCCGTGAGCGGCAGTACAAAAGTCAGCGCAATGATGTTCGTCGTGTGCGCATGGTAAATCACACGATGGCGATCATTCGTCAGCTTCTTTTTCACCTCATGGTTCATCAGATGAGTCGGCAGCTCACTGGTCGGCCTTCCGCCCTCTACGAGTCCCCAGCGGATCCGGTAGTTTACACCCGCATCGTCCAGCTCAATGATCGCGAGGCATACCTCCGGGTCAACTTTAATATTACGAAAATATTTTCCGCTGCCGGTCACCAGGAAAAACTCACCGGCCAGTCCCGGCACCTCCGTTCCAATCGGTTCCCATTCTCCCGGCGTGTTCAGACGGGGGCGAACCAGCTCGACCTCGTCCGGCTTCAGACGATAGCTTAAGTTTCCGCCGTTTCTCTCATGCCAGCCCTGCTGGAAGCCATCATCCGCCATCTTAATAAAACCCTGCATAAATCTCGTTTCCAGAATTTTCATTGCTCTTCCCTCATTTTACACTTAGTGCAGCCACTGTGTTTTCGACCCCGCCGGGTAACCATCCGCTCTTCAAGCAGAAGACATTCCCGTCGTTTGCAAGCAGCTGCCCCTATTATTCTGCTGCTATCTTGTCACAATATCCACCGGCACATTAAAAATCTTCGCCACCTTAAGGATGGTATCGATGTGTCTGCCGGTCGCAGCCGCGAAATGATGTGTCGGACCGCATTCACTCCAGCGGTTCACAAACTCCCGCGCGCCGCAGGTAAAACGAGTTCTCATATTCGTGTCGCCAAAGGAAAGGATTTCACCCTCCTCGTTGACGCCCTCAGCCACAACAAATTTGAAATGTCCGTCGCCGTCCTGGGTGATCGCGAGGTAGGTCACAGGCCCTAAATACGGGTAAAACTGGGTCAGATAGCCGCCGCCGGTCTTTCCATGGAAGACTTCTACGATCTTCATGGTCGGCTTTTTGTCAGAAATATCGGCGTCGCCGGAGCCGCTGTGTCCGATGATAGCAATATCATCGTTGAAATCAATCGAATACATCTCCGCAAGCTGACCGGTTCCGGAGATCGTCTTCAAAATACTCATTGCCATTGCGACCTTCATATCGCCTTCTACCGCGCACGCCACGCCCTGCTTAATCAGCATGGAAAATGCCGGGATCAGCATGCTGTCAAGCACGCCTGCTTTGCCGGTCGCAAGTCCATCATAGTGGGACGCGACAAGACCAAGCTTTTCATCCTTTACCCACTGCTCGAACGCTACCACATACCGGGCCATCTCCCAGACCTTTTCAATTGTCCCGCCGCCCTCGATGTCAAAGGTGTCCAGGATATCCTGCGCTTTTGCCCGGATCGCATCCTCATCCGTCACATTGTCCGCAATGATCCACATTTTTTCCCAGTCAAACTGCTTTGTATAAAGGTTCATCCGCCGATAGAGGTTAGTCTCATCAATATAGAGATCCATCATGCCGGGATACGGCCGGCCAATCTGCGCGATGTTGGTATCGCGGAACCTGCGCCTGGTCTGCGCGGCACGGCACCAGTCCTCGATCTCCGCCTGGACGCCCGCGTCTCCGCCTTCTACAACACCGGTAATCACAGCATGTCTCTTACCAAACCGTTCCAGATCCGCGACCATCTCACCAACCGCGCCGCAGGCATAGCCCTCTCCAAGCCAGGATGCGATATCTGTGTGCTGATAATCCAGCGCTTTCAGCTTCTGCACATTTACCAGCACCACCGGCACATCCAGATCCCGCACCGCCGGAAGCATATTATAGGAAGTCGCATAGGTTAAAAGCTGCAAAAACACCAGATCCACATCCGCCGCACGGAACTTGTCGCCCGCTGCCTGGGACTGCTCCTTCGTCGTCACCATACCGCCGTCAATGATCTCCACGGTATCCGGCAGTGTCTTTTTGAACGCCTCAAACTGAGCCTCGAATTCCGGCACCAGCTGCGGAAACTGCGGCAGATACGCGCCCAGCGCGATAGAAAACACACCAACTCTTGCTTTTGTCTCAACTAACATGATAAAGCCCTCCTTATATTTATATAGTAAACGGTGTTCACCGTTTTACTGTAATCTCTTATAACGAAAAAGTCTTCTCGTTATAAACTTTGATATCAAACGAATCATGGACACAGGAACGGGCTTCCTCTATCGAGTTAAACTCTCCTCTTTTCAGCATCTGAGCCAGCAGGTTGCCAATCGCGGTCGACTCCGTCGGCCCCGCGTGGACTTCCTTGCCGGTCGCGCGCGCAGTCAGCTCATTCAGATATCCTGCATTGCAGCCGCCGCCCATGATATGAATACGGTGATACTCCCGTTTGCCCATCTCCTCAAGTTCCTTCGCTGTCTTCGCGTAGCAATCCGCAAGACTGCCATAGATCACTGTCGCAAGCTCTCCGAGTGTCTCCGGAACCGGCTGAGCGGTCCTGCGGCAATAATCCTTCACAGCCTCCGTCATATTGTCCGGCGAAAGGAAGCAGGAATCATTCGCGTCCACCCGTGACGGGAAATCCTTTGCTTCTTCAGCCATGGAACAAATCTCAGTAAAGCTGAACTCATCATGATATTCATGCCGGACGGACTGAATCATCCAAAGGCCCATGATATTTTTCAGATAGCGGAAGCGCCCGGAATAACCGCCCTCATTCGTCAGATTCAGCTCGCGGCTTCTCGGTGAACAGTCCGGCGTCAGTCTCTCAATCCCCATCAGCGACCAGGTACCGGAACTGATGTAGATAAAATCATCATCGTTCGCAGGCACAGACAGCACAGAAGACCCCGTGTCATGCGTCGCCGGAGCTACTACCTGAAGGTCAAATCCGACCTCCTTTTTTATTTTTTCACTGAGCGATCCGACCACAGTGCCAGGCATAATCAGCTTCTGGAAAATCCTTCTCGGATAACCAAGCATATCAATCAATTCATAATCCCAGTCCTTCGTCACAGGAGAAACCAGCTGTCCTGTCGTTGCCTCCGTGTACTCGCAGGTCTTATTCCCGGTCAGCAGAAAATGGAAATAATCCGGCACATGCAACAATGTCTGCGCCTGTTCCAGCTGCTCCGGATGGTTCTTCTTAATCGCCATCAGCTGATAGATCGTGTTAAAAATAGCCTTCTGGATTCCGGTGCGCGCGTAGAGATCTTCAGAAGAGATCACCTTATAGACCTCCTCGTCCATCCCATCTGTACGATGATCACGATACCCGACCGTATTGCCAATCACCTGATCTTTGGCATCGAGAAGTACGAAATCCACCCCCCAGGTGTCAATTCCCATACTTACAGGGATTTTCCCAAGCTCCCGGCATCGCTTCATCCCATTCAGGATTTCCGCAAACAGACGGTCATACTCCCAACAGAGCTCCCCATCCTTTTTGACCAGACCATTTTCAAAGCGATAAACCTCTTCCAGCACAATTTTGCCGTCCTCCAGGTGTCCGAGGATATGGCGCCCGCTGGATGCCCCAATATCCACCGCAAGATAGTAAACTGACATAGATACCTCCTCAAAGTTTTTTGTAAAGGAAACAGGCTGAGCCACTTTCCTGACAAAGCCTGTTTGAAACCAATTCAGAGTAACTTGCTACCACGTAAAACGGCTTACGTCGTTTACTGTAAATTTAGTAGCTGATCACTTTCGTCCCAATCGGGATATTATCATAAATCCACTTTGCGTTCGCAAGCGAAAGCCGCACACAGCCATGAGATGCATTCGTACCCAGACCGCTCTCCTGAACCTGCGTCATACTGCCCGGCTCATACAGGATCGAATGGAACAGGTAATTCCCATAGAACTGCGTATAATACCAGCAGGTATAGGTAGTTCCAAACGCTTTGCCTTTCGCGAGTACCGTAAAGGAACCCTTCACCGTAGGTGAAGAAGACTTGCCCGTCGCGCACACAAAATAATACTTCAGCTGCCAGTTCCCATAGGAGCCATAGAAAACGCCGACCCGGTTTGTGGAAGAATTCACCATAAGAAGCCAACTCGTGCTGCTGCTATAGGACTGTGCCTTGCTGATCATCGCCACCGCGCTGGACTCAACAGAAGCCGTACGTTTGCCGTTGCTGTCTACCTGTCCGTACCCTTCTGACGCTGAACCGACAATGCCGCTCGTCTGCAGGACGCCGCTGCTGTTAAAGTAATAATAACAGCCATCAATCGTCACCCAGCCAGTCTGCATCACACAGGTAGACAAAAATTAATATTTACTGCCGCTGATCGTCTGCCAGCCTGTCTGCATAACGCCGCTCGCTGAGAAATAGTATTTGCTGCCGCTGATCGTCTGCCAGCCCGTCTGCATGACGCCGCTCGCTGAAAAATAATATTTGCTGCCGTCAATCGTCTGCCAGCCTGTCTGCATGACGCCGCTTGCTGAAAAATAGTATTTACTGCCGTCGATGGTCTTCCAGCCGGTCCGCATTTTCCCGCCCGTTGAGAAATAATACCTGTAGCCGTTGATCGTCTGCCACCCCGTCTCAGCATATCCGGCCTTTGAGCATTCAAACCTGTATAAAAAAATCGACTGCCAGCC
>JAJPXX010000019.1 GCA_021205225.1 Lachnospiraceae bacterium | reverse complement strand
AAATTAGATTTATTTTATGATTTTCACAAAAAACACGGAAAGTTTTATAAATTATGACACAGGATACCCATATTTTGGATTTATTGTTTTTCCATCAAACAAAGAAAGGATGGCAAACAATTATGAAGAAAAAGTATTTGGCGATTATTTTAGGAATGGCTCTTTCACTCACTTCCGTGTGTGCATTTGCGGAGGAAGAAACGGACGCGCAGGAAGATGTAGTAATTGTGGAGGAAACAGAAACGGAGGAATTGACCGGTCGGATTGAATCAATCAATGATGACGGTAGTCTTGTGATCTCCGTTGGAGACTGGGAAGAAGACGCCTCAGATGAATCAATCGGAACACTGACTCTTAGTGGAGAAGAGGTAGAAGCAGCTTTCGCAGATGGTATATCTGCTGTTTCGCTGATTGATTATAAGACAATAACGGTTGTGGAAGCGGAAGCTGAGGAAGATACTGACGCTGCCGAAGATTCTGCCACGGTAGAAGAAGCTGCAGAAACAGACAAAGCAGAAGAAGGTACAGATTCGGAGGCCGCGGATACTACCGATGAGGATGCTGAGGCAGCTGACGCAGATGTTACGGACGAAGATGCGGACGGCGAGGACACTGATGCTGAGAGCACAGATACAGAGGATATAGAAAGTGTAGAGACAGAAGAAATTGATACTTCTGATTTGCAGATAGGCGACATAATTACATTTACAATGAATGAGGATGGCGCTATTGACACACTTACCTTAATCAGCGCGGCATCTGATGAAGAAGTTGACGCGGAGGAGAGTGCCGACGCAGCAGAAGAGGCCGATGACGCTGAAAGTGACGGCGAAGCCTGATAGTGTGTCCAAGATATAAAACGAAAAGAAAATGAATGTAGTTGTAGTTGAAGGATAGGCATAAGTTGCTATTGCTGCAGATACATTTTGGGGAGTAGGAATTGCGGTTATAGTTATATTTACATTGCCATAATGTTAATTGCATTTTCTGTGTGTGGTCATTGCCCGGGAGTCGGTGGTCACACACTTTTTTGTTTTATTTTCCTGAGTATTTATGCTTATCGTAAGAGAATACTATGATCAGCAGCATAGTAATGACACATTATAACATTCAATAATTACAACAGTACTACCGATAACAGGTATCAAATAAGTGACAACGGGGAGAATAAATCAAGATAGAGGTAGATTGCTGCCAGCCAGACGCAAGACGCAGAGCATATGCAGCAAAAAGAAAAACGGGTGATTTTATGGAAGGACATGATGAAAAGCCACGATGGATACATTGCCCGATCTGTAGAGGAAAGACCAGAACTAAGGTGTACTACGATACAGTTTTGGTAAATTTCCCTTTGTATTGCCCAAAGTGTAGAAGGGAAATTCTTATAGATGCCGTGCAATTCAAGATGGTTGTACACCATGAAATATAAAATAGCAGAGCAAAACTCCGTATCAGTTGGAGGTGTTGCTCTGCTTTTTTTGTTTGAATTGAAATATTTATCGTGACGAAATACGTTTTGCGTGAATCAGGGCAGAGGATATATGTGAGTTTATTGTTACTTATTATATTTCTTTTGCGTTTTTATTCCTGATTGCAGCCATGATTGGCTCAAGAATAGAAATCAGTGTCACGGCCTCTTCTTCGCTGCAACTTGAAATCATAAGCTGCAACTGGCGTAAAGCAGAAGAAGATTGATGTGATTCCGGATAAAAAAGGTCATTCGCGTCAATTTTGAGTACACGAATCAGAGGGTAAAGAACCTTCATTTGCGGATTTCCATGATAGTTTTCAATATGTAAAATAGTATTAGACGACTTGATATCGGCTAAAGCTGCTAACTGCTCCTGTGTAAGCCCAGCTCTTTCTCTGGCAGTTTTTATGATATTACAAAGATTATAAGTAAATTCATACTCCTCCATTACAATTCACCTCGCATATGTATTCTACAACACATATTCTCTTCCCGGAATTCATCGCAATGCAGATAATACATGCATTAGAATTCACTTTTGGTACGCATAAGAAGAAAGGAGAAAATAAATACGAGTAAAATATTTAACATAATGATAAGTAACGTAAATTTCAGGACAGTTTAATAGCGAATTGCGCCCATAAAGGTGCATTTCAATTCATGTATCCTGAATTTAAAACATTTGCACAGGGATGTAGATCTCCACCTTCATTTCAAACCGATCAGAAGACTACGGATTGAAATGGAGGTTTTTTATGTCTGATGCGAATCCAGATCGCATTCTAAGCAAAAAAAATCAAAAAAATTTTGCCTCAGAGGCGAACATTTGGCCCTTTCCATTTGGGAGATACAGTGGAAGGGAAAAAGGCGAATGCCATTGTTATGTCGTAACGGGAAGGGAGGTGAATCCCGTATGAAGAAACCTTCCTGCCCCGATGAAATGACAATCCGGCATCAGTTTGACCGCTTGTGCCAGATGGCTCTCAAAGGCGAAGCTGTTAATTATTACAGGCATATGGATTATTTAAAAAATAATGAAGTCATGTTTTCTGATCTATCAGAAGCAGAGCGGAGACAGATGGCTCATTACGATACATATAATGTAGAGAACAGTCACTTTGTTGTCCTTGGATATGACATAGAGGTTAAAGATATGCTGCTCGCAGAAGCTTTATCGCAGCTTACCGAAAAAAAACGAAATGTAATATTGCTTTCGTTTTTTATGGAAATGAGTGATGCGGATATTGCGAGAGAAATGCATCTTGTGCGCAGTACAATCCACAAACATCGTGTCCGTTCCCTGGAGATTTTACGAGAGATTATGGAGGAACTAAAGAATGAAGAATAAAGCCCAATATAAAGAGAAAAATGATTTATTGCCGTTTTATACCATCAAGGCAGCTTCATCGGGCGACATAACAGCGCTAAGTGAGGTGTTGGAACATTACGAAGGTTACATAATCAAATTGTCTACAACAAAAATGTATGACAAATATGGTCGGATTCACTACTGTGTTGACGAGACGTTACGGCGCAGACTTGAAACCAAACTGATTACCAAGACCTTAGAGTTTAAGATTTGATTGCTGCTGCGCTGCTGACCATGTGATTTCCGGGCAACAGTTTGTATGCAATAGATGAACATTGACAGTTTCATACGTTCAGTAATAACTGACATGACATACCATGCGGGGAGCACGAGGAAGATGTCGCTATAGATTTTTGTCTGGATGCTCAAAAACTACCAGAGTCTGCGAAAAAGCACTGTCCTGAAATTGATCGGCAGACCAGTGATGCGATGATCCGTATGGAGTGAGATACATCTGCAGATGGTGAAACATCTGTAGCCGGCATCCCTACGAACTGCCGGAGCCTGATCGCTGTGAGGTTTTTGGGTTATGGTCGGAAGTATGCATTTCGACAGGTTATTATTCCCTTCCTGATACAGTAAAACGATTCGGGGTGTCTAGGACAAATAGAATCAATACAGCCCCTCTCAATATTTGTAAAGCGGCAGGCATTCTTCTTATTTTTAAGTGTACCTGCCGCTTTTTAACTCATATGGTGAACAAAGATAAAAGTAAGATACTAAAATCAAGGAATATACCATAGCTTTTGACAATATTTATAGATGAAAGAATCCAGAGGTGTGTAATGATGAAATTCCAGGATGGAAAAGGTATTGATGTTCAAATGATAGAAAAGGATGTACTAATAGATATGAGAGAATTAGAAGAAATGGAAAAAACAAACCCGGAGCTGGTTAGCGAAATGTTGAAAAACCCGCAAAATTGGCGCATTCACAAAAGAGGAGATGTTATTGTTGAAAATGTATATACAGAGGGGAAAACGATAAATGACTTATTTGGGGTCTTGGTTATGTCATCTTGATGGCATCCTTGCGTTGCGAGATGAAAGAATGCTATATTTTTTGTAAACCAATCCTAATAAACCTGTTCAGAAATTGGCTGGTAACTGTTTCTGATTAGTATTCTGAATTCGCAAACGAATTAGAATGATAGTGCGGCTTCCTTGATAATTAAATAATAAAGGAGCTTATTGTATGGAATCGAAGAATATCAGATATTTTCGAGCAGCAATTTATCTTAGGCTATCAAAGGAAGACGAAGATGTTGCTTTAGGAAATAAGCACGAAAGTAACAGTATTACAAATCAAAAAGAACTGATACTTGATTATTTAAAAACGAAACAAGATATTAATGTTGTATCTGTTCGAATTGATGATGGATACAGTGGGGTTAATTTTGAACGCCCAGAATTCCAGAGGATGATGGAAGATGTGAAAAAAGGTGTAGTCGACTGTATAGTTGTAAAGGACTTGTCTCGCTTTGGAAGAAACTACATAGAAGCAGGACGCTATATAGAAAAAATATTTCCTGCTTTGGGAATTCGTTTTATTTCTGTGACGGATAACTATGATAGCCATATTGATCAGGGATCTCAGGATATTATGATTGCTTTTAAAAATTTGATCAACGATTCATATTTGCGAGATCTTTCGACAAAAATAAGAAGTCATCTTACTGTAAAAGAAAAAAACGGGGAGTTTATAGGGAACTTTGCTGTGTATGGATATCTAAAAGATACAGAAACTGCAAATCATTTGATAGTAGACCCTTTTGCATCTGAGATTGTGAAAGATATATTTAGAATGAAACTTGATGGAATGAGTTCACGTGCAATTGCAGATAAATTAAATGAAGCTCATGTACTATCTCCTATGGAGTATAAAAGAAGCATTGGTATTAATTATGAGACTAGTTTTAAGGCTGGAAAACAGGCAATGTGGAGTCCCAATGCTGTAGCAAGAATATTGACAAACCGCGTTTATACAGGTGTATTAGAGCAGGGAAAAAGGACGAGACCCAATTATAAAATTAAAAATACTGAAAAGGTTGATGCAAATGAATGGATCAGAGTAGAGCATACACA
>JAJPXX010000034.1:553-5012 GCA_021205225.1 Lachnospiraceae bacterium | reverse complement strand
AAACAGAGGAATGTTTCACGTGAAACATTTTGGGTAGCAATCGCGTAAAAATAGTGGTATACTAAACGTAAAGAACTATTAAAAATTATAATGAAAGACGTAAGCTGTTTGGGTATAAAACTATTGAGAACAGGTCTTCGTATCTATTGCGGAGGCGATATGAAAATATTAGCTGTGGGATAAGCCTTCGTCAGGCGGTATCCCGCACTATATGCTGGATGAGTAGGGTACTGAACAATTATGTTTTGCTGTTTATAAGGGGAGACAGGGCTGCCTGGTTCAGTACACAGCGGAAACAAAGGGGGATAAGTAAGAAAAATGGGGCGAACGATAGTGGTTGCAAATCAAAAAGGCGGAGTAGGAAAAACCACTACGACGATTAATTTATCAGCAGCGCTTGCAGAGATGGGAAAAAAAGTGCTTGTCGTTGATATGGATCCACAGGGAAATACGACAAGTGGGTTTGGAGTGGAAAAAGATCAGGTAGAAAAGACGGTATATGAATTGCTTCTGGAAGAAAGTACGTTAGAAGAATGCATACGAAAAAATGTATACAAAGACTTAGCTCTTCTGCCTTCAAATATTAACCTTTCAGGTGCGGAAATCGAATTGATTGGAATTGAAAATAAAGAGTTTTTATTGAAAAAGGCGCTCGATGCGGTAAAATCTGAATATGATTTCATACTGATCGACTGTCCCCCATCCCTGAATATGCTGACGATTAATTCTATGTGTGCGGGGAATACTGTTCTGGTGCCGATTCAGTGCGAGTATTACGCACTGGAAGGATTAAGTCAGCTGATTCATACGATTGATCTTGTGAAGGATCGCCTGAATCCGGAAATTGAGATCGAAGGAGTCGTGTTTACGATGTATGATGCAAGAACAAATCTTTCGCTGCAGGTTGTAGAGAATGTGAAAGAAAATCTTCATCAGAACATCTATAAAAGCATTATTCCAAGAAACGTCCGGCTTGCTGAGGCGCCAAGCTATGGTATGCCAGTGATCGAATATGATACGAAGTCTTCAGGAGCAGAGGCCTATCGCTTATTAGCCGAAGAGGTCATACATAAGGGAGATGAAGAATGGCAGTAAAAAAAACAGGTTTAGGGAAAGGACTTGACTCGCTGATAGCGCCAAAGCAGACACAGGAAAAGGTCTCGGTTCCGTCAAAGGAAAAGACAGTTATTAAAAATGAAGAGATAAAACTGAAGCTGACAGAAATCGAGCCAAACAGAGAACAGCCACGAAAAAAATTCGATGAGGATTCTCTGATAGAACTGGCGGATTCTATTCGGCAGTTTGGCGTGATACAGCCGCTGATTGTCCAGAAAAAAGGCGATTATTATGAGATTATTGCCGGAGAGCGCAGGTGGCGGGCAGCCAAAATGGCTGGTCTGAAGGAAGTACCTGTCATCATACGGGAGTTTTCTGAACAGCAGGCAGTAGAAATATCTCTGATTGAGAATATTCAGAGGGAAAACCTGAATCCGATTGAGGAAGCAGTCGCATATAAAAGATTGCTGACGGAATTTGAACTGAAGCAGGATGAAGTGGCGGAACGAGTATCAAAGAGCCGGACTGCTGTGACAAATTCCATGCGGCTTTTGAAGTTGGATGAGCGTGTACAGCAGATGGTAATTGACGAAATGATTACTACCGGCCATGCCAGGGCTTTGCTTGCTATTACCGATCACGAGCTTCAGTACAAATATGCTATGAAGGTATTTGATGAAAAAATGAGTGTTCGGGATGTAGAACGCCTGGTAAAGTCTCTTACCGAAAAAAAAGAGGAAAAACCGGAACAGAAGAACACAAACGATTTTGTCTACCAGGATCTGGCGGATAAAATGAAAAGCTTACTGGGGACAAAGGTTTCCATAGAGCACAAGAAAAATAATAAGGGGAAAATTGTAATAGACTATTATTCAAATGAGGAACTGGAGCGTCTGATGTACCTTTTTCAGTCGATATCGGCGGAAGGTTCTGTAAAACAGGGATAATAGAATATGCGAAGTGAAACGGTTAAAGTCGTTTCTTATGAATATAAGGGGAGAATAGAATAAAATGGAAAGTAGTATATTGGATTCAATGGGAATTGATCCGGGAATTTTGATCATTGCCATGATGGGAATATTAGTGCTGGTTCTGTTGTATATGGTTCATGTTTCTATGAAAATGACCAGGTTTTTGAAAAAGTATCGTGTGTTTATGAAGGGGAAAGACGCGGTATCACTGGAAAAGGCATTTACTCAGAAATTCCTTGAAGTAGACAAGCTTACTGAAATGAGCAGACTTCACAATGATGAAATACACAGAATCAAGGAAATACAGAAGCGTTCCGCAAATAAGATTGGCATTGTAAAATATGACGCTTTTCCGGACGTCGGAGGGCGGCTCAGTTTTGCGCTGGCTATGCTGGATGAAAGTGATTCCGGCTTTGTGTTAAACACAATACATGGAAGAGACGGATGTTACACCTATGTAAAGGAAATTGTAAAAGGAGAATCCTACATCGTGCTCGGCCCGGAAGAGAAAGAAGCGCTGCGTCAGGCAGTAGCCTATTTTAGCGATATGAATGGAGGACAATAAAATGTTAGACATCAAGTTTGTGAGAGAAAATCCTGAAGTAGTAAAGCAGAACATCCGGAATAAATTCCAGGATGAGAAGCTGCCGCTTGTGGATGAAGTATTGGAACTGGATCAGAAAAATCGTGATATCAAGCAGGAGGTAGAGGCTCTTCGCGCGAATCGAAATAAAATATCCAAACAGATCGGCGCCCTGATGGCACAGGGAAAGAAAGAAGAGGCAGAAGAGATTAAGCGCCAGGTAACGCAGAATTCTCAGCGTATGGAGGAGCTTGACGAGCAGGAAAAAGAAGTAGAAGCAAAAATTCGTGAGATCATGCTGATCATACCGAATATCATTGACCCATCTGTTCCAATCGGGAAAAACGACAGCGAAAACGTAGAGCTGGAACGCTTTGGAGAACCTTTTGTACCGGATTTTGAGATTCCGTATCATACGGAAATTATGGAAAAACTGAACGGCATCGATATGGATGCTGCAGGAAGAGTAGCCGGAAACGGGTTTTATTATCTGATGGGTGATGTAGCGAGACTACATTCCGCAGTGCTTTCCTACGCGCGTGATTTTATGATTGACCGTGGCTTCACCTATTGCATTCCGCCTTATATGATCCGCAGCAATGTAGTAACCGGCGTCATGAGCTTTGCCGAGATGGATGCCATGATGTATAAAATTGAAGGGGAAGACCTTTATCTCATTGGTACAAGTGAGCATTCCATGATCGGAAAGTTTATTGACCAGATTATTCCAGAAGAAAATCTGCCGTATACTCTAACCAGCTATTCTCCCTGCTTCCGCAAGGAAAAGGGCGCACATGGCATCGAAGAGCGCGGCGTATACCGTATTCATCAGTTTGAAAAGCAGGAGATGATTGTGGTCTGCAAACCGGAAGACAGTATGATGTGGTATGACCGTCTCTGGAAAAATACCGTCGACTTCTTCCGTACCCTGGATATTCCGGTCCGTACTTTGGAGTGCTGCTCTGGCGACCTGGCTGATCTGAAGGTGAAATCGGTCGATGTGGAAGCCTGGTCTCCGCGCCAGAAGAAGTATTTTGAAGTAGGAAGCTGTTCGAATCTCGGAGACGCGCAGGCAAGACGCCTGAAGATTCGTGTTAATGGGAAAAATGGCAAATATCTTGCTCATACCTTAAATAATACCTGTGTCGCGCCGCCAAGAATGCTGATTGCGTTCCTTGAGAATAATTTGAACGAGGATGGCTCTGTGCGGATTCCGGAAGCGCTGCGTATGTATATGGGCGGAAAAGAGCTGATTACGGCGAAATAATGTGCGATTGCAGGATTTTCCTCTGTAATATTTAAGTTTTCGTACCTCGCAGCAAGTGCGAGGTACTGTCCTGAATAGTTAGTTACCTTGATTCTACAAAAGAAAACAGATTTTTTAAACAATAAGAAGCCGGAAGCGGCATTATTGGGGAGCATATATGCATTCATATTTAAGGGCAATCGGATTCAGTGATATAAAAAATGAGACAGATATGGAAAAGCTTCTGGACGAAGTCTTTCACGACTATACAGAGCGGGAAATCGCCAAAGGAGAAAATAAAACGATTTTCATTCAGATGAAAAAAGAATATGCTACAGATATGGGAATTACAATCTGCGGCAGTCTGGATGAAAATGGGTTTCACAGGCAGTATTATTTCCCTTATTTTAACGGAGCAAAAGTCACTCCGGTAGAGGATGTAACCCTGGAGAGGCGCGTAGACGGCGTTTCCTATGCTGGGGTCTGCGAGGATTGCCATATCGGCGTCTCAATTATCTTTTATCTTCAAAATGCCGCAGAGTATCAGCGAGAAGGGGTTCTGAATAAGGTATTTAACCGAAAGGTGACGGCCAGCCTGGCTGG
>JAJPXX010000034.1:0-543 GCA_021205225.1 Lachnospiraceae bacterium | reverse complement strand
GTCTGTCATCGGGCGGAATGGTGCTTTTTCCAGTACAGAAGGACAATCATCAGCTGAATCAGCAGCACAAGACCGCCGAAAAACACAGTAAGCTGATATCTGCTGCAAAAAACGGCGATGAGGAAGCCATCGAAAGCCTGACAATTGAGGATATGGATACGTATTCAATGATATCCAGGCGAATGTATAACGAGGACGTCTATTCCATCGTTGACACGTTCTTCATGCCATATGGAATCGAATGCGACCAGTATCAGATTATGGGCAATATTGAATATTGCAGAAAAGTAGAAAACTCATCAACAAATGAGAAAATATATCTGATGAATATTGAATGCAATGACCTTTTATTTGACGTCTGCATCAACGAAAAGGATTTGCTTGGCGAACCGGAGGTCGGGCGCAGGTTCAAAGGCAATATCTGGCTGCAGGGAAAGATTCAGTTTGAGTGAAATACTGGAATGAAATTCCGCAAATTCTGCAATTTGTAACAGGGTTGTTTCATGAAGAAAATTTAAACTTGGGAAAAACGTAGATTTTATC
>JAJPXX010000105.1 GCA_021205225.1 Lachnospiraceae bacterium | reverse complement strand
GCGAAAAGAGCTTGCATACGGATTTACATGCTATCGAAAACTGCCAGGCTCCTTTGCAATGTACAATGGAGCCTGGCAGTTTACCTGTTTTTCAGATATGATAAATCATTTTTTTGGCGCAGGATTCACGGAACGCACTGGGAGATACCCCGGTGTGTTTTTTGTAGGCGCGAGCGAAGTTGTGGGCGTCGGTGTAGCCGAGCTTTGTCGAAATTTCGTTGATGGAGAGGGAGGTCTCAGAGAGCAGGAAGTCGGCGTCCTCCATCTTGCATTTACTGATAAATTTCTTGAGCGGCATGCCGGAAAAGGTATTAAATAAGGTAGAAATATATTTTTCATTGTATCCGAAGCGTGCCGCGATGTCTGATACATGCAGGATAATAGAAGTATTGAGCTTCACATAGTCGACGATCTCGGAATACAGCTGCTTCTGATAGTTGGACTTGTCGTCCCGTTTTTCCTGGATGGCAAACTGGCCAGCGAGCTCACAGAGGATGACGGTGGACTCATAGTTCAGGAAAACAGAGCCGTAGCCCAGCTGCAGGTTGTTCTGGAGCTGGCGCATCTGTATGACCAGCTTGCTCGCGTTCGGAATCTGTCCGAAAAGTGGGACGCAGATGCTGTTTTTGGAAAAAGCGTCCGCAGGGGGGTGCCCTGGTATAATGTATAAGGATTGGCGGGCAGAAAATGCAGCCAGTAGAACGAACACCGGGAAGGGTGGAAGCCCTTCCGATGACTGTCCGGTCCGGTCAGGGGCGGCAGAAGCAGAAATTCTCCGTTTTCTACTGTATACTGGGTACCGCCATGCTCGATATACAGGACGTCGTCTGTGACAATGAACAGTTCGAAGTCGTCGAGAGGGGCTTCCTGATGTATCCAGCTTTCACTGGGGGCAACAAACTTTCCAGTCATATGGTACTGGAGCGGATTATCTACGGAAAACTGGACGTATTCTTTCTTTTTCATTCTTTCAACACTTCCCTTGTATCATTCTGTATCCTTTATGTGGTTGTACATATAGTACCACTCCATTTTCCCGACCTCGTAATAGGGATAAAAGTCCCGTGTCAGCTGTGCGTAAGGGCGCACATGCCCTGGTCTGGTGCGGAATGCCCAGGAATAGCCGTCTTTCTGAATTGGCTCGATCCAGTCCTGCGGGCGCTGTATATCTCCTTCGAAGACGGTCATTTTGTTGCAGACCAGTACGACTGGCCCGTATACGAGCGCCGCGAGATCCGGTGCGTATGAATCTACGGCCTCGAAGCGCAGGGTAAATTCGAACTCCAGCTCGACTTCGTCCCCATCCGCCCATGGCCTGCGGATTTCCAGCCAGGTATCCGGGAGAATGCGCTGGTTGCTCGGGCTGTCAGCTCCTGTGAATCCATCCGCACAGGTATCTGCGCCGTCCGTAAGGCATGTTCCGTTTACCGTGACATGATTTTTTCCGGTCGCCCAGGAGGGCACGCGGAAGAAGAGAGAAAACTCCTGCCCGGATTGCGTAGAATCGTCCACCGGGGATGCTGTGTGGATTCGGAAACGAAGCTGTTTTTCCTTTGGATAGAAGCTTGTGTTCTCCAGGGTGTAGTCGGTTTCGCCGACTGTGAAGGAGACACAGGAGGCAAGATACTGGCTGACATAAAGTCCTTTTTCTCCCTGATAATACAGGAGGTTCGCGTATTCGGCGACGTCCTGCGGGAAGGTGCCGGTGCAGCACTGCCATTCGAAGGAGGCGCCGTTGTCCTGTAGCCTGCCGTCTTCTGTGGACTTGACTGCGCCGTTGGAGAAATAGCTGGCGTAATACATGACATTTCCTTCCGGGGTGACCGGAAGCTGCCCGCCGCAGCCGTTGTACAGAAGCTTTTCCGCCCAGCTGCCGTATTTTGCTTCGCCGGTGAATTCCATTAGATAGCGGGTGAGCTTGAAGACCGCCCACGAGCAGCAGGAGACCTCGCAGCTGCCCCAGCGGTCGTCCCGGTGCCGGATGGCGTCTCCGAAATCGCGGTAGTGGACATGTCGTTTCTTCTCATCCCAGCTTGCGCGGATGGAATCGCCGAGATACCCTTCTTCTTCCGGGAACAGGCATTCCGCCGGGCCGTAGCCGCCGGTGGCGAAACAGTGATGCGCCAGGATCTCTTCATAAGCGGTCTCAATGGCCTCCAGATACGCGAGATCTCCCGTGGCTTCATAAGCTCTGGCAGCGCTGGAAAGGCTGTTTACATGGCTGTAAGCGTGGCGCGGGCCGACCTGAAAATCCTTTTTTCGCATCTTTTTCCAGAAGTAGGGATATTCCCACTCTTTTGCAAAATCCAGATACAGCTGCTCGCCGGTAAGCCGCCAGGCGCGGAACAGCTGTTCCGGGAGCGTGTACCATTCGATCATGCCCGGCTCCATAATCTGCAGCCCGTCCCGGCTGACCTTCCGGTTCAGCCGCCGCGCCGCACTTTCCGTGAGTGCGCGCACATACTCCTTCGCGGGCGCGTAGTCCAGATATTCATACAGATCCAGAAATCCGCCCATCAGCTTGTCATAGACATAAGTCCCGTTACAGTCGATGACCGCGGCGGACTGCCGGGCGCAGCTTCCCCAGCCGTCTGCGAGTGCGATCGCCTTCTTCTGCAGACGTTCATCACCGGCCACACAGTACAGCTTCGCGTATGCGCCGAGAATCTGTCCGAAGACATCCGCGTCGTTGCCGTACCAGCCGACCAGTCCGTCCGCTGTGTCCGGGATGCCCGCCATTGCGCGGAAATAGTGGAGCAGGTCGTCGTTATCGATTCCAAGGTAGGTCGCTATCACCTCATCGACCTGTTTCTTCCAGTGGCTTTCCTTCAGCTGCACATTCTGATATCCAAACGCTTTCAATGGCTGCATGGTGGGTTCCTCCTTTCGCAGACAGCTGTATATTCCCTGAGGTATTTGTTTTGGTTATTATGATCGTGTTGGGATTTGAGACCCCTGAAGCTATGGGTTACGTTACCATATTATTACAAAAAAAGACGAAAGTGTTAAGTGTCAAAAGGTCAGATATGAGGGCAAAAGGAAAGAATTATGGGGTGTGAGAATGTGACAGAAGGAAGGCGGTTGTCTAAATGGTGATTGCCGTGTGGGAATGATGTAAATGACACGTCACACCAGCGCCGCATAGTCTGCTGTGAGGCGATGAGAGAACGAGTAACACAAAATCGGAAAAGCTGAAAATGGAGAGAGGAATCTCTTGAAGGATTGTTTATTCTATGTTATCCTTTCAGAAAATGTCGGCGAATTGGCAGACTGGCAGGTAAAGGAGAGGATTCTATGGCAGATTTGAACTTTTTTGAGGTACAAAACCAGAGCCTGATTTTTCGGGAGAATGGAGAGACGGTGATGGTGACGCCCTGGGGACGGGACGGTCTGCGGGTGCGTGCCGCGTTTATCGGTGAGATCGGGGAAGGAAGCGCGGCGCTTCTGGATGCGGAAGCGGGTGAGGCGGTTTTATCCGTGGAAGATATGAGCGCTACGGTGCAGAATGGGAGAATTACGGCAAAGCTTGAGGTGCAGCCCTGGGGTCGGGCGCTGCAGATTTCTTTTTATAATCAGAAAGGGGAGCTGCTGCTGCAGGAGATCCCAAATGGAGGCGCTCTGCAGAAAAAGGCGCGCCATTTTCGGTCGCTGCCGGGCGGCGGCTATGAGCTGAAGGCGAGCTTCTGTGCGAATCCGGGGGAGAAGCTTTACGGGATGGGGCAGTACCAGCAGGAGGTGATGGACCTGAAGGGCTGCAACCTGGAGCTGGCGCACCGGAATTCACAGGCGAGCATACCGTTTTATGTGTCGAGCCTGGGGTACGGGTTTTTGTGGAACAATGCCGCGATTGGCGAGGTTCATTTTGGGAGCAATACGACGGAGTGGGTCGCGCGGGAAACCAGGCAGCTGGATTACTGGATCACGGCGGGCGATACGCCGGCACAGATCGAGGAGGCGTATGCCGCTGTGACGGGGTATGCTCCGATGATGCCGGAGTACGGGCTGGGCTTCTGGCAGTGCAAACTGCGATATTACAATCAGGAGCAGGTGCTTTCCGTGGCCAGGGAGTATAAAAGGCGCGGGATTCCCCTGGATGTGCTTGTGATTGATTATTATCACTGGCCGCGGTGCGGCGACTGGCGATTTGACGAGGAATATTTCCCGGATCCGGAGGCGATGGTGAAGGAATTGAAGGAGATGGGGATCGAGACGATGGTCTCGATCTGGCCGCAGGTGGACTGGCGCAGTGAAAATTATGATGAGATGAAGCAGAAGGGGCTTCTGGTGAAGATCAATGCCGGTATTGACGTGCAGATGACATTCCATGGCAACAATGTGTTCATGGACGCGACGAATCCCCGGACCCGGGCGTATGTCTGGGAAAAATGCAGGAAAAATTACGCGGATCTGGGCATCCGGACCTTCTGGCTGGATGAGGCGGAGCCGGAGTTTACGACCTATGACCACGACCTGTACCACTTTGCGGCGGGACCGGCCGCAGAGGTGGGGAATGTGTATCCGAGAGAGTATGCGCGTTTGTTTTATGAGGGGCAGAAGGCGAATGGGCAGGACGACATTGTCAACCTGATTCGCTGTGCCTGGGCGGGCAGTCAGCGCTATGGTGCGCTCGTGTGGTCCGGGGACATCATGTCGACCTGGGAGGATTTCCGGAAGCAGATCTGCGCGGGGCTGCATATGGGACTGAGCGGAATCCCGTGGTGGACGACAGACATCGGCGGCTTCCACGGCGGTGTGATCGCGGATGAGGGCTTCCGTGAGCTGCTTGTGCGCTGGTTCCAGTTTGGCACCTTCTGTCCGGTGATGCGGATTCACGGCTGCCGCCAGCCGGCGACGCCGATTGTGAATAAAGCCGGGGAAGTGCGGGAGCAGACCGGAGCGGACAATGAGATCTGGAGCTACGGGGAAGACGTGGAGAAAATCCTGGTGAAGTTCATCGGCATCCGGGAACAGCTGCGAGATTATACGAGAAGCCTGATGGCGCAGGCGCATGAAAAGGGCGATCCCGTGATCCGCACTCTGTTTTATGAATTCCCGGAGGATCCGGCCTGCTGGGAGATCACGGATGAGTACTTTTATGGGTCGGATTTTCTGATCGCGCCCGTCTGCCATGAGGGAGCACGCTCGCGTAAGGTCTATCTTCCTGCAGGAGCCGCGTGGACCCATGCGGGCACCGGAGAGCAGTACGCGGGAGGCGCATGGATCGAGGTGGAGGCGCCGCTTGAGACTCTTCCGGTATTCCTGCGCGACGGACGGCAGGCAGAATTTGTGGGGAAGCTGTAAAATGACTGGTCACACCGACAGGAATGAATGCAATGTAAATTGGACTGCGGTGTGACCTGTAACGTTTTGCCACCGAATCTGACCTTTTGATTCTTTACGGTTTTCGAGCTTTGCATTATACTAAACTTGATCTTTTATCAATGTTCAGAATACGGCCTTTGCATTTGTTGCAAAGGCCGTATGAAAACGTAGATTATATTCCTTTTCTTTTCAGGAGGGACAGAATGGATTCTGCCAGATTTAACAGGGAACTGCCGCTGCGCAGTGTACGCGTTACGGATGCTTTCTGGAAGGGCGAAATGGAGCTGGTGCGTACGGAGGTGATTCCTTATCAGTGGAAGGCGCTGAATGACCGTGTGGAAGGAGCCGCGCCGAGCTACTGTATGCGGAATTTCAAAATCGCCGGAAAGATGAACCGCGAGAAGCGGGAAAAGGGCGAAGCGTATGAGGAACCGCAGTATACGTTCCGGGGGTTTGAAGCCACACCGGAGGACCCGGAGCATCTGAAAGATGAGTTTTACGGTTTTGTTTTCCAGGACAGTGATTTTTCCAAATGGATTGAGGCGGTCGCGTATTCGCTGACGCAGCATCCGGATCCGGAGCTGGAGCGGGTCGCGGATGAGGCGATTGAGCTGGTGTGCGCGGCGCAGCAGGAGGACGGTTATCTGGATACCTACTATATTATTAACGGAAGGGATAAGACGTTTTCCAATCTGCGCGATCATCATGAGCTTTACTGTTTTGGGCATCTGACGGAAGGCGCGGTGGCCTATTATCAGGCGACCGGCAAGGACAGGCTTTTACATGCGGCCTGCCGTTTCGCGGATTATATTGCGGACTATTTCGGACCGGAGGAGGGCAAGTGCAAGGGCTATCCGGGACATGAGATTGCGGAAATGGCGCTGGTGCGGCTCTATGAGGCGACAGGGAAAGAACGGTATCTGAATCTGAGCCGTTTTTTTGTGGATCAGAGAGGAACGCGCCCCTATTATTTTGACACTGAGCGCCATGAGTACGACCGGGAGCGCCCTCAGAGACAGCAAAAGGACGGGCTGCGGTATGAATACAATCAGGCTCATCTGCCGGTGCGCGAGCAGGATGAGGCGGTGGGGCATGCGGTGCGCGCCGTCTATCTGTATTCCGGGATGGCGGACCTGGCGCGGCTTACACAGGATGACAGCCTGTATGCGGCCTGTGAAAAACTCTGGAACAGCATTGTGAACGAAAAAATGTATGTCACGGGCGGGATTGGCGCGACGCATCTCGGCGAGGCGTTTTCCTATCCGTATGACCTGCCGAATGATACGGCTTACGCGGAGACCTGCGCGTCCATCGGCCTGATTTTCTTTGCGCGCCGCATGCTGGAGATTCATCCGGACGCCAGATACGCGAATGTGATGGAACGGGCGTTTTATAACTGTGTACTTGCCGGGATGGCTCTGGACGGAAAAAGCTTTTTCTATGTGAATCCGCTGGAGGTGGTTCCGGAGGCGTGCCGGAAGGATGAGCGGAAAGCTCATGTGAAGGCGGTTCGCCAGAAATGGTTTGGCTGCGCCTGCTGTCCGCCGAATCTGGCGCGGCTGGTTTCGTCGGTTTCTTCTTACGCATACACGGAGTCAGAAGATACTCTTTTTGTGCATCTCTATATGGGCAGTGAGATTGCAAAGCTGGTGAACGGGAAGAGGGCGGAGATTTCAATTACATCCGCTTTTCCGTGGGACGGAGCAGTGACGATCCGGGTGCGTGCGAAGGGAAGTGCTCTTCGTCTGGCGCTGCGGATGCCTGACTGGTGTGAGGATTGTCAGACAGAGGGCCTGGAAGGCGCACAGGCAGAGGAAAAGGATGGCTATCTGTACATACAGAAGGAATGGACGGATGAGGACACGCTTCAGATGTTTTTCCAGATGCAGCCGAGGCTGATTGGGGCAAACGCGAAGGTGCGCGAGGACGTGGGAAAGGCTGCGGTGGTCAGGGGCCCGATCGTCTATTGCCTGGAAGAAAGGGACAATGGAGCGGATCTGCATCTTGCTACCCTGGATGTGGAAGCAGAACCAAAGCTGGCGGATGGCGAGATCTGCGGCGTTCCGGCGAAGCTGATCATCTGGCCCGGTTTCCGGAAGAGCAAAACAGAAGAAGAGAACGGGGCTTTATATCATACCTGGCACAGGGCGAAGAAAGAGCGGGTCGAACTGAAGTTTATACCATATTATATGTGGGCGAACCGCGGCGAGAATGAAATGCAGGTGTGGACGAACGCAGAGTAAAAATACAGCGGCATTTCGCAAGTGCAGGCCGATACAGTTTGGAAAGGTAAGAATAAGAAAAGGAAGCGGCTAAGGCCGCTTTCTTATGTCTTTTATTTGGCCTGCTCTTCCTTCTTTGGCATGGTTTCGTCCACATTCCATTTGTCCGGGTCTTTTTCTTCCTCTTCTTCCTCAGGGATGTATTTTTGGAAAATCCTTCTTAGAATAGAGGTATTATAGAAGGAAAGAAGAGAGAATCCGCAAAGCAGCCAGATCAGCATTCCCCACATCAGTGTGGTGGAATTGATCAGGGGGAGAATGACAGCTCCGGCTCCTACGATGAGCATCGAAAGCGTCTGCAGGATGTGCGAAATGACCAGACGGAATGCATTCGCTACATTGTCTTTCACGGTTGTCTCAAATTTCGCAAGAAGGGCGAACATATAGCAAAAGACCATACAGTAAATGACAATAAATACCACAATGCAGATGGTCAGCGGCATGACCATGGTACCCTCGGAACGCCGCAGAATCAGAAGATCTGCAACCAGCGCGACACCAATCAGGAACATGGGGATCCAGATGCAGGTTGCCTGTTTAAAGTTCTGCCGGAAGGATTTGAAAAACCGTCTCGCGATATAGCCGTCCTGTCCGTCGTGCATGGCAAGCGTGACATAGCTGAGTGCGGTCAGCGAAGCGCCCGCCGTAAAGATCGGGATACAGCAGAGCATAAACAGAAAATTCAGAAACATCAGATCGCCGAGCTTAGAGAGCGTCCGCCAGACGATGTTGTCTACATTAAATATTGTATCCATAAATAGTACCTCCGGCTTCTCGATGAAAATGTTTTTTTGCAATTAACAATCGCACAGATAACTCTAAATTAATTAAGTTTATAGCCTTCGACATGGATTGTAAAGGTGTCATATTCCAGATTTCGTGTCAAAAAGGAAGATAAATGATCAATCGCTCAGGGCTCATTTTTCCATCAGATATTCACATTTCCTACACATTCCCGCCACAAAACGGTCAAAAATGAGACACACTTACTGGGTACACTTTTCTTGTCTAATAGGAAAGTTCTCCGAACTTCCCTATTAGACAAAAACCTTCCGGGGGATGCACATACCGCGCCAGAGGAAACTGTCTGCCTGCGCAGACGTGCGGCAACGCGAGAATCCCGCAAGGCGGGATTCTATTTAAAAAAAAGATTGAAAATCCAGGGAAAGGACAGATTTGATTATGAAGGGCATAAGGAATTTGAATCGGAAAACGATGTGGAAAACAGCTTCGGTGCTTTTATCTGCGGCGATGCTGTTTTCTTCTGTGGCGGTCTATGCCGCGGAGGAGGACGAGACGGAGAATCTGACGGCAGCGACAGCGGTTTTGGAAGAAGTGTCAGCCGGGATTGAGATGAACACGGATTATCCGGGGATGGCGGCGACGGCCGGTGATACGATCAGCTTTTCGCTGGATTTTATCAGCGCGGATGGAGCGGGACATGACATCACGCTGACGACGGAATCGCTTCCGGATGGATGGGAAGGCTATTTTAAGGGCAGCAGTACGGAAATTTCAAAGGTACATATCACAGGAAATGAGTCGAATGACAGCGGCCTGGTGACTTACAGCCTGACGATCCCGGATGATGAGGAGGATGGGGAATATGAAGTGGTGCTTCTGGCGACCTCGGACACCGGAGATACGGACACCCTGACTCTGACGCTGAATGTCAGCGCGGAGGTGCGCGGGGAGAGCAGCTTTTCTTCGGAATACCCGGAGCAGGAGGGCGCGACCGGCACTTCCTTCAGTTTTGACGCGACGCTGATCAATAACCGTACGACTGACCAGACCTATAGCCTTTCAACAGAGACGCCGAGCGGTTGGACAGTGACGATTACGCCGTCGGATGACACCTCTACTGCGGTGGCGAGCATTGATGTGGACGCGGAGAGCAGCCAGGGTCTGACGATCACTGTGACGCCGCCGGAAACGGTGGAAAAGGGCGAATATACGATTCCGGTGACCGCTGCCTCCGCAAATGAGACGCTGAAAATGGAGCTGACGATCAACATTACCGGTACCTATGATATTTCTCTTTCTACTTCAAGCGGTTTGCTGAGCTTTGATGCGTATGAGAATAAGGAATCTTCCGTGACGCTGGTGATTACAAACAACGGCAATGTAGACCTGACTGACGTGGCGCTGTCTTCCTCCGCACCGACCGACTGGGAAGTAACGTTCAGCGAATCGACGATTGACACGCTGGAAGCAGGGGCTTCGGTGGAAGTGACCGCCTATGTGACGCCGTGTGAGGACTCAATCACGGGCGACTACGAGACGGATATCACGGTCAGCACGAGTGAAACCTCAGATACCGCTGCGTTCCGTGTATCGGTAAAAACCTCCTCAACCTGGGGATTTGTGGCGCTCGGCATCATTATTCTGCTGGTAGTTCTGCTGGCATTGATCTTTAAGAAATTCGGGAGACGGTGACTATGGCGGATAATGGCACAAATAAAATGGCAACCGGAGCAGATGCTGGCACACAGTATGGCAGTGACGTGAAGAATGCAGAAAAGAAAGCAGAAAAGAAAGCAGATACAACGACTGCGGGAAACGTTGAGAAAACAGAGCGCGGCGCTGTGGACGCGGCAACTGTGAATCGTGGGGATGGGATTGGAAGCGAAAAAAATAATTACGTCATCGAGATGTCCCATCTGACCAAGCGCTATGACAAAAAAGTGGCTGTGAATGACCTGACGCTTTCCATCCACAGGGGTGAGGTGTTTGGACTGCTTGGACCGAACGGCGCCGGGAAGACGACGACGATTCTGATGCTTCTGGGGCTGACGGAGCCGAGCGGCGGTCAGGCGACGATCGAGGGCATGGACTGTACGCGGGATCCGCTGGGTGTGAAGTCGATTGTCGGCTATCTGCCGGACAACGCGGGATTTTACGGGGACATGACCGGTCGGCAGAACCTGCGCTTTACCGGCCGCCTGAACGGACTGGAGGGGCAGGAGCTGGAAGATCGGATCGAGACGCTATTGAAACGAGTGGATATTGAATACGCCGGAGATCAGAAGGTCGGCACATATTCCAGGGGTATGCGACAGAGACTGGGTGTAGCGGATGTGCTGATGAAGGATCCGGAGGTTATCATCATGGATGAGCCGACGCTTGGTATTGATCCGGAAGGGATGAGAAAACTGCTGATTCTGATTCGGAAGCTGGCGGTGGAGGATGGGCGGACGATTTTGATTTCTTCCCACCAGCTGCAGCAGATTCAGCAGATCTGCGACCGTGTCGGTATCTTTATAGAAGGAAACCTGATTGTCGAGGGGACGCTGCGCGAGCTGGAGGAGCATATTCGTAAGGAAGGCTCCTATCTGCTGGAGCTGACGGTGCAGCCGTTGGATGATCAGCTGCTCGGCATGTTGTATCAGCAGGACGGCGTGAAGAAAATTGAAAAAGAGGGCGATAAGTTTATGATCACCTCGAAAAAGGATATCCGCCCGAAGCTTACGCAGTTTTTAGGCGAAAACGGCTATACCGTTTACCACCTGCATCAGCGCGGCGGCGATCTGGATGAGATTTACAGAGTTTATTTTGAAAAGGCAGGGCAGGCAGATGAAAGAAGCAGTTATGAAAAAAACAACAAACGGCGCGGAAGATTCGGAAAGAAACAAAAACAGGCCATCTGACGGTAATTCCGGCCCGAATACTGCCAGAAACCTGCCGGAAAATAGAGGGCAGACTTCAAAAGCCAGACGAGTGAGCGGCTTTACCGGCCTGTATGCGCTCTTTCGCAAGGAAATGGCGGATCAGCTGCGCAGCAGACGCTTTCTGATTATGCTGCTCCTGATCGGCGGAACGAGTTTCGCGAGCCTGTACGGCGCGATCAGCGAGCTGGCGGAGTCGACGAGTGATTATCTGTTCCTGGAGCTTTACACGTCCAGCGGCAGTTCGATTCCGTCTTTTATGTCATTCATCGCGCTGCTGGGGCCGATTGTCGGGCTGGCGCTTGGCTTTGACGCAATCAACAGTGAGCGGCAGTCCAATACGCTGAACCGTCTGGTCGCGCAGCCGATCTACCGGGACTCTATTATAATAGGAAAGTTTCTGGCGGGAACGGCAGTGATTGCGATTGTGATTTACACCATGGGAATCGCCCTGGGCGCCATTGGCGTTCTGGCGACCGGACTGACGCCGGATGGAGAGGAAGTGCTGCGTATTTTCTTTTTCCTGACCTTTACGGTAGTCTATATCGCGTTCTGGCTGGCGCTGGCGATCTTGTTTTCCACCGTATGCCGCCATTCCGCGACCTCGGCGCTGGTTACGATCGCGCTGTGGATTTTCTTCTCGATTTTCATGAGCCTTCTGGCAACCATTATCGCGGGCGCAGTGTATCCGATCAACACGTACTATGGTCAGATGTTTAATCAGGTAAAATATTACACGCTGAAGCTGAACCTGAACCGGATTTCGCCATATTACCTGTACAGCGAGGCAGTCACGACGATCATGAATCCGTCCGTCCGTTCTGTCAACGTCGTCACCACCAGTCAGCTGGTCGGGGCGATCAGCAGCTATCTGTCGCTGGGACAGAGCCTGCTGCTGGTGTGGCCGCATCTGGTCGGCCTGATCGCGGAGATGATCGTCGCCTTTGGATGCTCTTACATCGGATTCATGCGGCAGGAGATTCGGACGAATTAAATATGTGTTTTGGAATTGGGCGCACGTTGAGAACGGCGTCCAATTTGGTAGCTATTCAGAACAGCAGGCCGCAGACCGCCTGCTACGCAGGCTATATGCCGCTAATGCGTTATATGTCTGTGGCTGATGGGCGTTCCGCCCATCCCAAAATGAAAATACAGCCTTTAGCAGATAAATCTGCACAGTCTGTCTTTTCATTTTGATGCTGTTCTGAACTGTTACCCAATTTGCGTAATGCGGGTATATTTTTCTGGTATTTGCGGAAACTACTTTCTGTGTAACAGTTTAGAACAGCGCCGAAATATTATAGTGAACGACAAACTTCTTTTGTCATTCACTATAAAGGATGCACACGGACGCATGAGGAATGGCTGCTTCGCAGCCTTGCGTCCGGCGCAAAGTAAAACGACTTACGTCGTTTACTATATTTTTTGTAAGAATGGACAGGAGGTAGCGTTATGCCAGATTTAGTATGTTCTGCACAGAATTGCAGATACAATGATTCCATGTACTGCTGCAAGGGAGATATTCAGGTGGGCGGCGAGGAGGCAAAGGATTGCCAGGATACCTGCTGCGAGAGCTTTCACGAGAGAACAACAGACAGCGTAAAGGATTCCTGCGGCTGCGGCATGCGCCCGGATCAGCGGATTGACATCCGCTGTGAGGCGGTGAACTGTGAGTATAATGACGACTGTGTCTGCCATGCGGATCATGTGGACATCTCAGGCGTGGCCGCGTGCCGCTGCGAAGAGACGGAATGCGTCACATTTAATGGGAAGTAAAAATCTCCGGCGGTTTTTGCAAACGAGGCCATTAGAGTATATGAGAAATGAAGAAAGAGGGCGGAATCGGTTCTGCTCTCTTTTTGTGTACACGGCCGCGTAAGGAGTATTTCTGGCTAACGCCAGACGCGGCTGGCGCAGACGGGTAGGATTCGGCACGCCGCCTCCTGCTCGATCGCAGGCGGTGCTGTATATTTGTTAAGAATCTTTTTTCTTTTGCTTGCGGATGTCTGAGGCTATATGTCTGCTCTGGCGTTTAACATACGCGGAAAAAAGCGGCAAAAATGTGTGTGAAAAAGATTGACACCGGGAAAATCCTGTGTTAAAGTATCTGAAGTTGTGATTAACAGGAAAGCAGAGTGTCCACTCTCACCCTGGCACGCTTGAGAGCCGTGCACCGCATTGTGTTCGCACAGGTGCACGGTCTGCACTGTACATTTTTTGTTTTCGGGAAGGATGTCAGTATGCTGTGACCAGTGGTTCATATAGGAGACAGTGTGAGTTCGCCAGGAGTTTATGTCTGCGCGGAGGGGATTGTCGCGGTATGAAGGTGGATAACTGTGTTATCCGCTTTTTTCATGATTGATACGAGCCAGGGAGCAGAGGTGACTCTGCGGGATATCCAGAGTATGATCGTGATTCCAATGTGTGGAGGTGTACGAAGATTAGCGATTTAATGATTAACGAACAAATCAGAGACCGGGAAGTCCGCTTGATCGGTGAGCATGGCGAACAGCTGGGGATTATGTCTGCGAAAGAGGCACAGAAGCTGGCCAGAGAGGCTGAGCTTGACCTTGTGAAGATTGCTCCTGCGGCGAAGCCGCCGGTGTGCAAGATCATCGACTACGGGAAGTACCGTTATGAGATGGCCCGGAAAGAAAAAGAGGCCAGAAAGAAACAAAAGACGGTTGAGGTCAAAGAGATTCGATTATCTCCAAACATTGACGAGAATGACGTGAATACTAAGATAACGAATGCCCGTAAATTCATTACAAAGGGAAACAAAGTAAAGGTCACCCTGCGCTTTCGCGGAAGGGAGATGGCCCATATGCAGGCGAATCGCTTTATCCTGGAGGATTTTGCGAAACAGCTGGAGGATGTGGCGATCATTGACCGCCCGATTAAGCAGGAGGGGAGAAGTCTCACCCTGTTTCTGACGGAAAAACGTTCATAAAAGGAGGAACTATACGATGCCAAAAATGAAGACTAGCAGAGCAGCTGCGAAACGTTTTAAAAAGACCGGGACCGGGCTGTTGAAGAGAAACAAAGCGTATAAGAGCCATATCTTAACCAAGAAGTCGACCAAGAGAAAGAGGAATCTGCGGAAGTCTACGATCACAGATGTGACGAATGCTTCCAACATGAAGAAGATTTTACCATATTTGTAATTAGCCGGCTTATATCGAGGATGGCCGGACGTCGAAGGAGGAATTAAGAAATGGCTAGAATTAAAGGTGGAATGAACAGAAGGAAAAAACACAATCGTGTTTTAAAGCTGGCGAAGGGCTACAGAGGCGCCAGATCCAAACAATATAGAATTGCAAAGCAGTCCGTTATGCGTGCGCTGGCTACTTCCTACGCAGGCAGAAAGCAGAAGAAGCGCCAGTTCCGTCAGCTCTGGATCGCGCGTATAAACGCAGCGGCCCGTCTGAATGGTATTTCCTACAGCAAGTTCATGTATGGACTGAAGCTTGCGGGCGTGGAGCTGAACCGCAAGGTTCTGGCTGATATGGCGGTAAACGACGCAGAAGGATTTGCGACTCTGGCAGAGCTTGCGAAGACGAAAGTCGCTTAAGCGGAGAATAGACAGGAAAGTGTAACTGTGAAGAGATAGAGCAGTTACAGGAAATATACAGCACATCCGGATATGCGCGGGCGTAAATGGATGTGCTGTTTCTTTCTATATTATTTCTTGCCCTTTCTTCTGTAAAGTGCTACAATAAAGCCTGTTGAAACGCCCCTCCTCATTTTATGCCGGGGAAAACGACGCGCCGCTTATGCAGAAAATGCTGCGCGTTTGAGAGGCGTTGCTGCGAAAAGAAAAGACGTTTACTATTTTGATTGGAGATTTGCAATGGCATTTAATTTTTTTAAGAAGGTTTTCGGGACACACAGCGAGCATGAGCTGAAACGCATCGAGCCGCTGGTGGACAAGATCGAAGCCCTCCGCCCGTCTATGATGGAGCTTTCAGATGAGCAGCTTCAGGCAAAGACACAGGAATATAAGGATCGCTATGCAAATGGCGAGACGCTGGACGACCTGCTCCCGGAAGCGTTCGCTACCGTGCGGGAGGCGGCGCGGCGTGTGCTCGGCATGGAGCATTACCGGGTGCAGCTGATGGGCGGAATCATTCTCCACCAGGGACGTATCGCGGAGATGCGTACCGGTGAAGGCAAGACGCTTGTATCCACCTGTCCGGCCTATCTGAACGCGCTGACCGGCCGGGGCGTACACATTATCACGGTCAACGATTATCTGGCCAGCCGCGATGCCGAGTGGATGGGCGCAGTACACCGCTTTCTCGGTCTGACCGTTGGCTGTGTGCTGAATTCGATGAACAACGATGAGCGCCGCGAACAGTACGCCTGTGACATCACCTACATTACGAATAATGAAGACGGCTTTGATTATCTGCGCGACAACATGGTCATTTACAAGGAGCAGCTGGTGCAGCGCGGCCTGGTTTACGCGATCATCGATGAGGTTGACTCTGTCCTGATTGATGAGGCGCGTACGCCGCTGATCATTTCCGGACAAAGCGGCAAATCGACAAAGCTCTATGAGGTCTGCGACATCCTGGCGCATCAGCTTGTAAAGGGCGAGGCGAGCGGCGAGGTCACGAAGATGACTGCCATCATGGGCGAGGAGATCACCGAGACCGGCGATTTTATCGTCAATGAGAAGGATAAGCTGGTCACGCTGACCCAGGAGGGCATTGAAAAGGTTGAGAAGTTTTTCAAGATTGATAACTTTTCTGACGCGGAGAATCTGGAGATCCAGCACAACGTTGACCTGGCGTTGCGGGCAAATTATCTGATGTTCCGCGACCAGGATTATGTGGTGAAGGATGACCAGGTATTGATCGTTGATGAATTTACCGGCCGTATTATGCCTGGGCGCCGTTATTCGGATGGTCTGCATCAGGCGATCGAAGCCAAAGAGCATGTAAAAGTAAAGCGTGAGAGCAAGACCCTCGCGACGATTACCTTCCAGAACTTTTTCAATAAGTACGAAAAGAAAGCCGGCATGACCGGTACCGCACTGACTGAGGAAGAGGAGTTCCGTGATATCTATGGAATGGATGTTATTGAGATTCCGACGAATGTTCCGGTACAGCGTATTGATTACGAAGACGCGGTGTATATGACGCAGAAAGAAAAGTACCGCGCGGTAGTCGAGGCAGTCAAAGAAGCACACGCAAAAGGGCAGCCAGTGCTGGTCGGCACGATTACGATTGAGGTATCTGAGCTTTTAAGCGGTATGCTCAAACGCGCAGGTATCCAGCACAAGGTTCTGAACGCGAAGTTCCATGAGATGGAAGCGGAGATTGTCGCTGAGGCCGGTGTCCATGGCACGGTGACGATTGCGACGAACATGGCAGGCCGTGGTACGGATATCAAGCTGGATGAGGAAGCCAGGGCTGCGGGCGGCCTGAAGATCATTGGTACGGAGCGCCACGAATCCCGCCGCATTGATAATCAGCTGCGCGGACGTTCCGGACGTCAGGGCGATCCGGGCGAATCCAGGTTCTATATTTCTCTGGAGGACGACCTGATGCGCCTGTTCGGCTCCGAGAAGATGATGAATGTCTTCAAATCCCTTGGGGTACAGGAAGGCGAGCAGATCGAGCACAAGATGCTCTCAAGCGCCATCGAGAAAGCGCAGAAAAAGATTGAGAGCAATAACTTCGGCATCCGCAAAAACCTGCTCGAATACGACCAGGTCAATAACGAGCAGCGCGAGATCATTTATGAAGAACGCCGCCGCGTGCTCGATGGCGAGAGTATGCGTGAATCTATCATGAAGATGGCGTCCGACATCATCAGCAGTGCTGTAGACCGGAGCTGTACCGACAACGATCAGGAGAACTGGGATCTGAACGAACTGAATTCCATCCTTCAGCCTGTCATTCCCTTCCAGCCGATCACAGCGGAGTCCGTCTCCCGTCTTTCCGGAAAAGACGAGCTCAAAAAGTCTCTGAACGATGAGGCAGAGAAGCTGTACGAGGCGAAAGAGCAGGAAGTCGGTGACAGCGAGAAATTCCGTGAGATGGAGCGTGTGATTCTTCTGCGTGTCATCGACCGCAAGTGGATGGATCACATCGACGATATGGATCAGCTTCGTCAGGGCATTGGCCTGCAGGCCTATGGCCAGCGTGATCCGAAGGTCGAGTACAAGATGAGCGCCTACGAGATGTTCGATGAGATGACATCCGGCATCCAGCAGGATACCGTCCGTCTTCTCTACCATATCAAAGTAGAGCAGAAGGTAGAGCGCGAAGAAGTAGCGAAGGTGACTGGCACCAACAAAGACGATTCCGGTCCGCGGGCGCCGAAAAAGCGAGTGGCGGAGAAAATCTACCCCAATGATCCGTGTCCATGCGGAAGCGGGAAGAAGTATAAGCAGTGCTGTGGAAGAAAAGCATAAGAAAGAAGGTGACACAATGGTAGAACTTGATCAGTTCAAAGCAATTTTAAACAGCTACACAAAACCATTAGTGGAAGTGAGGGATTCACTTTAACCTCGTAAATAAGGAACAGCAGATTCAGGAGATGGAGCGCCGTATGGAGGAGCCGGACTTCTGGGATAAGCCCGAAGAGTCACAGCAGACCATGAAGACGCTCTCGAGCCTCAAGGAGGATGTAGCGACTTATAAACAGCTGCAGGACCAGTATGAGGAGATCGAGCTCCTGATCGAGATGGGTTACGAGGAAGACGATGCGTCTGTGCTTCCGGAAATACAGGAGACACTGGATGATTTTCAGAAAACACTGGATGATATTCGCATCAAGACGCTGCTTTCGGGCGAGTACGACGAGAATAACGCGATTGTGACGCTGCATGCGGGCGCGGGCGGCACCGAATCCTGTGACTGGGCGTCGATGCTGTACCGTATGTACACGCGCTGGGTGGAGAAAAAGGGCTTCCAGCTGGAGGTGCTGGACTATCTGGACGGCGAAGAGGCCGGGATCAAGTCGGTGACCTTCCAGGTCAATGGCGCGAGAGCCTACGGCTATCTGAAAGCAGAAAAAGGCGTGCACCGCCTTGTGCGGATTTCTCCCTTTAATGCGGCAGGCAAGCGGCAGACTTCGTTTGTGAGCTGCGATGTCATGCCGGTTCTGGAGCAGGAGGTCGATCTGGAGATCAATCCGGATGATCTGCGCATCGATACCTACCGTTCGAGCGGCGCAGGCGGCCAGCATATCAACAAGACATCCTCCGCGATCCGGATCACGCATTTGCCGACCGGTATCGTGGTGACCTGCCAGAACGAGCGCTCACAGTTCCAGAATAAGGATAAGGCCATGCAGATGTTAAAGACGAAGCTGCTGCTTCTGCGGGAGCAGGAGAATGCGGAAAAGGTTTCTGATATCCGCGGCGAGGTCAAGGAGATCGGCTGGGGCAACCAGATCCGCTCTTATGTCATGCAGCCTTATAAAATGGTAAAGGATTTGCGCACCGGTGAAGAGACCGGGAATGTAGACGCCGTCATGGACGGGGCGATTGATCCGTTCATTAATTCCTACCTGAAATGGGTGTCCCTGGGCGGTAAAGCGCAGGAGCAGGAAGCGTAAAGCAGGCACAGCGATAAATGACAGGAGAATAACAATCCAGGAGAAAGCCGACAGCACTGAGGCGTTGTTGGCTTTCTTTGCTTTTGATGCGCGGGGGATGTCAGGGAATCATTCTCTATGCGGATCGAAATGGTTACCCAAATTTTACTTGCAATGCTATGTAAAGTGTGGTAAGATTCCATCCGTGGTAAACAAATGTTTTTCTGCCGCAAACATACCGAATATTTAAACTGCCATGCTTCACAGGCAGTTTTTTCACGCACATATGTGATACGCTAGAATTGGAAACGGATTCGCGTTTGATTACTACAGCAAGGCTGGTCAGGAGGAATCAATCATGTCGGACGGGTCAAAATATTATGTTGTAAAGGAAAAGGCGGTGCCAGAGGTTCTGATGAAGGTCGTGGAAGCGAAGCGCCTTCTCGAGACTGGCCGGGCGGCTACTGTGCAGGAAGCCGCGGACGCGGTGGGAATCAGCCGGAGTTCTTTCTATAAATATAAGGAAGATATTTTTCCGTTTCGTGATAATGTAAAAGGAAAGACATTTACATTCCTGATGCAGATGCACGATGAGCCGGGGCTTCTCTCGGACGTGCTTCATGTGGTGGCAGAGTATCGCGCCAACATCCTGACCATCCATCAGAGTATACCGACGAACGGGGTTGCGATGCTGACACTCAGCATCGAGGTGCTTCCGGCGACCGGAGATCTCTCGAGTATGATTGAAACGATCGAGGCAAAAGAAGGTGTGCAGTACCTGAAAATACTGGCGCGCGAGTGAATCACGGACTGTTGGGAGAGCAGTTTCAGAACTCGGAACAGACAGTGGAACGATTTTATATGAGGAGGAATTATGGTAGCAGTAGCGGTATTAGGATACGGAACAGTTGGTTCCGGAGTGGTAAAGGTAATGGAGACGAACCACGACAGCATTCTTGCAAAGACGGGCGTGGATATTCAGGTGAAATACGTGCTGGATCTGCGGGAATTTCCGGGAGACCCGGTGCAGAATAAGCTGGTACATGACTATGATGTGATTATCAACGATCCGGAGGTGCGTATCGTGGTGGAGACAATGGGGGGCCTGAATCCGGCTTACCCGTTTACGAAGCGCGCACTGGAGGCGGGAAAGAGTGCCTGCACCTCAAATAAGGAGCTGGTCGCACGCCACGGCACGGAGCTGCTGGAAATCGCAAAAGAGCATCAGGCAAGCTATCTGTTCGAGGCGAGCTGCGGGGGCGGTATCCCGATTATCCGGCCGATGCGGACGTCGCTCTGCTCGGACGAGCTGGATGAGATTACCGGTATCGTAAATGGTACGACGAATTATGTCCTGACGAAAATGATGGACGAGGGTTCAGAGTTTGACGATGTTCTGCATGAAGCGCAGGAAAAAGGCTATGCGGAGCGCAATCCGGAAGCGGACGTGGAAGGACATGACGCCTGCCGCAAGCTGGCGATCCTTTCTTCGCTGGCTTATGGGAAGCGCGTGGACTTTTCTGATATTTATACAGAAGGAATTTCGAAAATCACATCAGCGGAGGTGCGTTACGCGAAAGAGCTGGGAATGGCGATCCGTCTGCTGGCACACAGCAGAAAAGAGGGCGGGAATGTCCTGGCGATGGTCGCGCCGTTCCTGGTACAGAAGAACGATCCGCTCTATCTGGTAAATGGCGTGTTCAACGCGATCTTTGTGCATGGAAATATGCTCGGCGACGCAATGTTTTATGGACAGGGCGCCGGAAAAGAGGCGACCGCGAGCGCGGTAGTAGCGGATGTGATCGAAGAGGCGCAGACGCTGGGGCGCAGCGTGATGTCCGAGTGGAGTGCGGAAAAACAGGAGCTGCAGCCGTTGGCAGAGACCCGAAAACAGTTCTTCGTCCGCGTCCAGGGAGATATGAACGAGAGAGAGAACGTAGAGAGCGTATTTGGCGCTGTTTCTGTGGTGAACGCGGATTTGCCGGGCGAATATGGCTTTATTACACCGGTGATGTCTGAGGCGGATTACCAGGAATGCGCAGCGAAGCTTGATGGACAGATTATTGGAATGCTTCGCATCCGGGGATGAGCAGGCTCCATGAAATGCTTTGCATTTCAGAACAGCAGGCTATATGCCGCTTACGCGTCATATGTCTGAGGCTTGATGGGCGTTCCGCCCATCCCGAAATGAAAATACAGCCTTTAGCAGGTAAACCTGCACAGTCTGTCTTTTCATTTCGATGCTGTTCTGAACTGTTACAAAAAATGAAGGGTGGAACTTAAAATGAAATATATCGTTATTTTAGGCGACGGCATGGCGGACGAACCACAGGAGGCACTTAGCGGGCGCACTCCCTTAGAGGCTTCGGTGACGCCCGCGATGGACGCGCTGGCTGCGACCGGCGAAGTGGGACTGGTAAAGACGATTCCGGATGGTATGGCGCCGGGCAGCGATACGGCAAACCTCGCCGTGCTGGGGTATAATCCGCGCGAGTATTATACCGGACGCTCCCCATTGGAAGCATTGAGCATTGGTGTGGCAATGAAGGATACGGACGTCGCGATGCGCTGCAATCTGGTGACGCTCACAGAAGAAGAGCCATATGAGCAGAAGCGCATCCTGGATCACAGCTCCGGAGAGATCAGTACGGAGGACGCCGCAGTTTTACTGAAAGCAGTGCAGGATGAGCTGCAAAATGAGACTTACCAGTTTTATGTGGGGACAAGCTATCGCCATTGCGTGATCTGGGCAAATGGGCGTGTCGAAGAACTGACGCCCCCGCATGACCACCTGACTGAGGTGATCGGGCCGTATCTTCCGGCGGACGAAATGCTTCTTGCCATGCAGAAGCGCAGTTATGAGATTCTGGTCAATCACCCAATTAACCTGGAGCGCAAAGCGAAGGGACTGAACCCGGCGAACAGCTGCTGGTTCTGGGGCGCGGGTACGAAGCCGATGGTTGATTCTTTTGAAAAGAAGAATGGCAAAAAAGGCGCGATGATTTCCGCGGTTGACCTGCTCAAAGGTATCGCCATCGGCGCCGGGATGCAGGTGATTCAGGTCGAGGGCGCGAACGGCGGTCTGCATACAAATTACGAAGGCAAAGCGCAGGCGGCGGTGGACGCCCTTTTAAAGGGTGGGGCAGACTTTGCCTATGTGCATCTGGAGGCGCCGGATGAGATGGGGCATCAGGGCAGCCTGGAACGCAAAATTCAGTCGATTGAGAATCTTGACCAGCGCATTATCCGTATTGTAAAGGAGCAGCTGGATGCATCCGGCGAGCCGTACCGGATGCTGGTCATGCCGGATCACCCGACCCCAATCCGCATTCGCACCCATACCTCCGATCCGATTCCGTATCTGCTGTATGACAGCACGAAAGCGCTCGGAAAGGGAGCGCTTTACTGTGAGCGCACCGCAAAGGAGAGCGGGATCTTCCGTCCGGAGGGGTATAAGCTGATTGATGTGCTGTTCGAGAAGGAATAAAGTCTTTTCAGTGACCGGATATTTTCTTATAAAAATACCCTTCTGCCGTGTAGATGTATGGTTCTACGAACAGGAATCCGATCCCAAAGGAGAGTAATCCCAGAAGAAGCAGCCCGATGAAAGAGAGTCCAAGATAGAAGAACTTCGGTCGATTCCCGTTCATGAGCTGCCAGCCTTCTTTGAGCATATCCCGGAAAGACAGATCCGGGTTATCCGCATAGACGAACAGTACCATGGAGAGAGAAATCTTCAGGAAAACGTACAGTACAACCGCGACGACAGCGATTGCGGTCGCCAGCAGAAAGTTTCCCATATCTCCGTAAAACAGCAGATTCAGCGCCTCATTTAGCCACCAGACACCAATCTGTGAGCAGATATAAGTCAGCGCGTACTGCACAAGCGAGTAAATTGCCACCGGTTCCGGATGCTGCGTAAAGCCGGAAAACAGATCCGTCCAGCGGTAGGAACGGTTGTTGCAGATGTTCAGGTAGATCCCGTAAAGCCCGGACAGCAGGATAAAGTAAATCATATTGACCAGGATCGAACATCCGAAATACAGCAGAATGCTGAGGATGCTTGAACCGTATGGCGCCGCTTCCAGAGAAAGGAAGCTTAGCAGCAGATTCAGGGTGGTAAGCAGGAGCGTGATCCCGGCAAGCGATGCGTGCTTTCCGTTCAGGACGCTGCGCGCGTACCATTTCAGTTCTTTTGTATCAAGCTTTTCCATCAGATGAAGCCTCCTTCCTCCGCGGGGGTGCTTTGCTGCGGGGCAGAGCCGCCAGGAGCATCGTCCGGGCGGGAATTGCCGCCGCCGGGACTGTCATTTACAAAGTCGCCGTTGCTGTCTGCTCCCCCGTCATTTCCAGAATCACCGGAATTTCCATCATCAGAGTGGTCAGAATCACCGCTCTGGGAATCATCGGAACCGGGCACTTCCATATCATCGGAACCGCTGCTTTCGGAGTCCTCTGAGCCGTAGAGGAATGGGAACATCTCTTCGAACGTCTCATCCAGATCAAAATTATAATCCCCGGTATAGATCCGGTAATAATATTCCAGATAGGAGCGTCCTTCATCCGTAGTCAGAACGTAGCGGAACGCGGATATGGTGATCACGGTCGTCGCGGCCATACCAATAATGCCGCAGATCATCCCGGCTTTGCTGCGCCCCGGCATGGAACTTCTGTCACGGGAGAGAATCGCGCAGATAACCGCGATCGCTCCGCAAGGTAGCGCGACATATATAATGGAACTCAGCGTGATAGAGAGGACGCCGAGCACAATCGCCGCAGTCGCCATCGGACCGCGTTTGCGTCCGGGACGGGACTCATAGGTATACTCATCATCGTAATTATGATTCATGAAATCCATAACATTACCCCATTCTTATGGATGAACAGAATATCAGGAAGCCATTCTGCGCATCTGTAGTATATATTTCACTGCCCGCAGCGATATATGGATACCAGCTGGAGAAGGATGTAGATACGGCACAAATAATGTTACAGGTCACACCACGACTAAATCTACAATATTTCTGCAACTACAGGTGTGACCTGCAACGGCATCCGTCCATTTAAAATCGCTTTGCGATAGGCCGGATGCCTGAAAACACTACGTTTTCACTCCGCATCCCGCAGCAAGTGCGTGGTGCGGGTCTGATCAGTAACCAAATAATATCATAAACGGGAAAAGAAAACAAGAGATGTGCAAGATATAAAGTTGCTGTTTAAATATAAAAAAACAATGAATCGCCTTAGAAAGGGGACTGTTTCGCCAAGAATGAGGAAAGAGGCATATGCCAGCTGTCCCTGAGATAAAAAAGTCAATTTTATAATGAATATTTGCATGAAAGACAAAGAGAGATATTAATAAAATAATTCAAACGGGAATTATAATTAAGAAACATATTGACAAGAA
>JAJPXX010000057.1 GCA_021205225.1 Lachnospiraceae bacterium | reverse complement strand
CTGTTTATATAGTCTGTATTTCTTTTCTTTTTACAAAAGCCAAAATCTGTTTTCCACAGGGAAACCATTGACTGCCTGTTTTCATCCGCAGCGGTTTATTCGCCTTCAAAAAGGGATCGCTTCCGAAAGGAGGAATTTTCTTGTACAGCAAAGTACATACCGCCGCTCTTAACGGCGTGCAGTGCCGATTGATCTCGGTAGAGACAGACGTAAGCGACGGTCTGCCCGTTTTTTCCATGGTAGGCTATCTGGCTTCCGAGGTAAAAGAAGCCCAGGAGCGGGTAAAAACCGCCCTGCGCAATTCCGGTTTTCACATACAGCCAAAGAGAATTATGGTCAATCTTGCTCCGGCGGACATCCGCAAATCCGGTTCGGGATATGACCTGCCGATTGCTGTGGCTTTGCTCGCGGCTCATTCATATCTGCCGCAGCAGGCGCTTGATCACATATTTTTTGCCGGTGAACTCGGCCTGGATGGCAGCGTTTGCCGAATTCCCGGAATCCTGGGCATGGTCATGGAGGCTCGACGGGCCGGGTTCGCTTCCTGCGTCATTCCAAAAGAAAATGCAGCGGAGGGCGGTGTCATTCAGGGCATTTCTGTCTACGGAGCCTCCTCCCTGCATGAAGTCATCAATCATCTGCTGGGCGTGCGCCAGCTGGAAAAGGTCACTATTAATATAGAAGAAAGTTTACGTGGACACATGCCGGGAGCAGAAGAAGATTTCGCAGATATCCGCGGGCAGACGATGGCCAAGCGGGCAGCGGAAATCGCGGCGGCAGGAATGCACAATCTGCTTCTGACCGGACAGCCCGGTGTCGGCAAAACAATGATCGCGCGGCGGATTCCGGGAATTCTGCCGCCGCTTCATCCGGATGAGGCTCTGGAGGCTTCCCAGATCCACAGTGTCGCCGGTACTCTGCCAAAAGAAGGAATCCTTCTGAAACGGCCGTTCCGTATGCCGCATCACACCATCACCTCCGCCGCGCTGGCAGGCGGCGGCAATATTCCACAGCCTGGAGAGATCAGTCTTGCGCACCGCGGCGTTTTATATCTTGACGAGCTTCCGGAATTTCAGCGGGAGGCTCTGGAAATTCTCCGGCAGCCGCTCGAAGAAGGCGAAGTGCGCATTTCCCGGAGCAGCGGCCAATATATTTTCCCTGCCGATTTTATGCTGGTCGCGTCACGCAATCCCTGCCGCTGCGGATTCTATCCCGACCGCACGCGCTGTACCTGTTCCGAAGGGGAGATTCGCAGCTATCTGCACAAAATCAGCCGTCCGCTTCTGGACCGCATAGATCTACACGCGGAAGTGCGCCCGGTTTCCTATCAGGAGCTGTCCAGCGGTGAAAAGGAGGAACCCAGCCAGGCCATCCGGGAACGTGTTCTTCGTGCACAGGAAATCCAGGAGCGTCGATACGCAGGAAGTGAGATTCGCTTTAATTCCAGACTCCCGGCTCCACTGCTCGAACACTACTGCACGCTTGGAGCGGAAGAGAATCACTTTATGCAGCAGATCTATGAGACCAAGCATCTGACCGCACGCGCCTGTCACCGAATGCTGCGCGTCGCCCGCACAATCGCAGATCTGGATGGAAGTGAGCGGATCGGGATCCCACATCTGCGCGAGGCTGTGCGGTATCGGCCGTCGAGATTTCTGGAATAAGGAGGGACATTACGCAATGGAAGAATATTGGGAATGGTTCTGCAGCATTCCCGGCATTTACCGGACACAGAGGGAAATTCTGCTGCATTGCTTTCATGACCCCCGCAAAGTCTGGGATGCATCGATGGATGAGCTGACTTTTCTGAAGAACCGCGGATGCCGGTGGATGCAAAAGGTAATTGATTATAAAAAAAGATATACCCCGGCAGAAGCCGCGCATATGCGGGCATCACTGGGAATAGAATTTATCAGCGCCGCGCAGGAAGGATATCCGCAGCGCTTAAAGCCTCTGCGCGACCGGCCGTATGGACTTTTTGTTCGCGGCGCCCTGCCGCCGGAGAATGCCCGCTCGGTGGCGATTGTGGGCGCGCGCATGTGTACGCCGGGCGGACGGGCAATGGCAGAAGCGATCGCCCGTGAGGTAGTACACTGTGGCGGCGTAGTCGTAAGCGGCGCGGCCTATGGGATTGACGGCGCGGCACAGTGGGCGGCGCTCGAAGAAGGCGGCAAAAGCTATGCCGTACTTGGCTGCGGTGTTGACGTCTGCTATCCGGCTTCCCATCAGCTTCTGTTCTCCCGTCTGTCCACAGAAGGAGGCCTGATCTCGGAGTTTCCATCCGGGACAAAAGCCATGCCGACCCATTTTCCGATGCGGAACCGAATCATCAGCGGACTTGCGGACATTGTCGTCGTGGTGGAAGCCAGGAAAAAAAGCGGCTCGCTGATCACAGCGGAGTTTGCGTTAGACCAGGGCCGTCCGGTCTACGCTGTTCCCGGACGTCCGGACGATGAACTGAGCTACGGCTGTAACGAGCTGATCTCGCAGGGAGCGGGACTCATTCTGTCCGTTGAGGATTTCGCAGAAACCGTCTTCCCGGACAAAGGAAAAACAGAGAGGAAAACCGAGGCACACATTCCTCTTGCACCTGGGGAAAAATTAGTGTATAGTAAGGTCGGTTTGCACGGGAAAAGCCTGTGGGAACTACAGGAAAACACGGCTCTGTCCCTCTCCGACCTGTGCGACAGCCTTCTGTCGCTTGAGCTGAAGGGCCTGATCAAAGAGACGGAGCAGAATTTTTATATAAAAATGAAGTGAGGTTTCTATGGCAAAGAATCTGGTGATTGTAGAGTCGCCTGCAAAAGTAAAGACAATTAAAAAATTCCTCGGTTCCAATTATGAGGTACTGGCTTCAGGCGGGCATGTCCGGGATCTGCCCAAAAGCCAGATGGGAATTGATGTGGAACACGGATTTGAGCCAAAGTACATTACCATCCGCGGAAAAGGAGAGACTCTCTCGGTACTCCGCAAAGCAGAAAAAAAAGCGGACAAAGTTTATCTCGCAACTGACCCGGACCGGGAAGGGGAAGTGATTTCCTGGCATCTGTCAGAAGCACTGAAGATTGATCCGAAAAAACAAAAGCGGATCACCTTTAATGAAATCACAAAAAGCGCGGTAAAAGAATCGATCCGGCATCCGCGCGCAATTGATATGGATCTGGTCGATGCACAGCAGACACGCCGGATTCTGGATCGCATGGTGGGCTATAAGATCAGCCCGCTGCTCTGGAAAAAAGTAAAAAGAGGCTTGAGCGCCGGCCGTGTACAGTCGGTCGCCCTGCGTATCATTGCGGACCGCGAGGATGAAATCGCCGCTTTTATTCCGGAAGAATACTGGACGCTTGATGTAGAGCTGTTTGCCGACGGGGAGAAAAAGCCGCTGACCGCAAAATTCTTTGGAACAAATAAAAAACAGACCATTTCCACTAAGGAGGAAATGGACGGGATTCTGCGCGCGCTTGAAGGGGCCAGCTACACAGTAGAAGAAGTGAAAAAGAGCGAACGCCTCAAAAAGCCCCCGCTGCCATTTACCACAAGTACCCTGCAGCAGGAGGCTGCGAATGCGCTGAATTTCTCCACGCAGAAAACCATGCGTCTGGCACAGCAGCTCTATGAGGGAATTGATATCAAGGGAAGAGGCACGGTCGGTCTGATCACTTATCTGCGTACGGATTCTACCCGTATCTCCGATGAGGCGATCGCCAGCGCAAAGGAGTATATTACCGCGAATTATGGAGCGGAATATGCCGCGGAAGCGCCAGTCAAGACAGGGAATGACGGGAAAAAAATCCAGGATGCGCATGAAGCCATCCGCCCAACCGACCTCTCTCTGACTCCGGTTCTGGTGAAGGATTCACTGACCCGCGACCAGTTCCGTCTCTATCAGCTGATCTGGAGACGTTTTACCGCCTGCCGGATGACGCCTGCCCGCTACGAATCGACTGCCATCCGCATCGGCGCGGCCGGATACCGTTTTACCGTATCTGCCTCCCGGCTGCTCTTTGACGGATTCCGCAGTGTTTACACAGACAGCGAGGAGGAGCCGGATGATAATCACACCATCCGCGGTAATATTGAAAAAGGGATGATCCTGAGAGCCGGAGAGACAGAGGCAAAGCAGCATTTCACCCAGCCCCCTGCCCATTATACCGAAGCATCCCTGGTACGCACGCTGGAAGAGAAAGGGATCGGCCGCCCAAGTACCTACGCGCCGACCATTACCACCATTATCGCCAGGCGTTATGTGACCAAAGAGAATAAAAACCTTTACGTAACCGAGCTTGGCGAGATTGTCAACCATATCATGAAAGAAGCGTTCCCGGCGATTGTGGATGAGAATTTTACCGCAAACCTGGAATCCCTTCTGGACTCCATTGAAGAGGGGAAAACAAACTGGAAAACTGTCGTTGAGAATTTTTATCCGGATCTGGACGAGGCTGTCAAAGCCGCCGAAATCAATCTGGAGAAAGTCACAATCGCAGACGAGGTCTCAGACGTTGTCTGTGAGGAATGCGGCCGCAATATGGTCATAAAATACGGACCGCACGGAAGGTTTCTCGCCTGTCCGGGATTTCCGGAATGCCGCAATACAAAGCCTTATCTGGAAAAAATCGGTATTCCCTGTCCGAAATGCGGAAAAGATCTGGTTATCCGCAAGACCAAAAAAGGCCGCCGTTATTTTGGCTGTGAAAACGCGCCGGAATGTGACTTTATGTCCTGGGCAAAACCGTCTTCCAGGCGCTGTCCCCAGTGCGGCGGATACATGGTAGAAAAGGGCGCTCGGCTGGTATGTGAGGACAAAGCCTGCGGCTACGTCTGTGCAAACGATGAGAAGCAGTGACCACACGAAAAGACCGACTGTCTGGCAGCTGTCTGTATGACAGGGTTTGTCAAGTAACCAATATTCGTCTAAATATATATCAAATTCGATTATTTTGTATTGATTTTCTGAAAATTTCATGTTAAGATTGGTTAACAGTTCAGAATATACGTGATTGGGTTTGGTGTCTGCCCTCTCAGGCACAAGAACAAAGGAAAGCATGGGTGCTAAGG
>JAJPXX010000130.1 GCA_021205225.1 Lachnospiraceae bacterium | reverse complement strand
CATCAATGCTAAATATTACAATTATTCAACCATTTTATCGTATAATATCACGCCATTTCAGAATGTAATAAAGCAGACATTTTCTCTGACGTATACTATACTTCACGTCAGAACAAAATGTCTGCTTTCTCTTTCGTAATAGTGCAGCGAAAACGCCGTCTATCTGATTTATAGCCTATTTACTTCGCGCTCAGGAATTCATGAATCCCCTTCGCCGCCGCTTTCCCGGCACCCATAGCCAGGATGACCGTTGCCGCGCCGGTCACTGCGTCGCCGCCGGCGAATACCGCCTCTTTGGAGGTCTTTCCGGTCTCTTCGTCCGCGATAATGCACTTTCTGCGGTTCACATCGAGACCGATGGTCGTCGAAGAAATCAGCGGGTTCGGTGAGGTACCAAGTGACATAATCACGGTATCCACATCAAGGTCAAACTCGGAACCAGGAATCGCCACCGGACGCCTTCTGCCGGAAGCATCCGGCTCGCCAAGCTCCATACGGATGCAGCGCATACCGCAGACAGCGTCATTCTCGTCCACCAGGATCTCAGTCGGGTTGGTCAGAAGGTCAAAGATGATCCCTTCTTCTTTTGCGTGATGCACTTCCTCAGCACGCGCCGGAAGCTCTGCTTCAGAACGACGGTATACAATATGTACCTCAGCGCCCAGGCGAAGCGCGGTTCTCGCAGCGTCCATCGCCACGTTGCCGCCGCCGACGACCGCAACCTTTTTGCCCTTAACAATCGGCGTATCATAGTCTTCACGGAACGCTTTCATGAGATTATTTCTGGTCAGATATTCATTTGCGGAGAATACGCCCTTTGCGGTCTCGCCAGGAATGCCCATGAACATCGGAAGTCCGGCGCCGGAACCGATGAAGACAGCCTCGAAGCCTTCCTCGTCGAGCAGCTCGTCAATCGTCACGGATTTGCCGATGATAACGTTCGTCTCAATCTTTACGCCGAGAGACTTGACATTCTCTACTTCCTTTGCCACGACATCAAGCTTCGGAAGACGGAATTCCGGAATACCATAAACAAGAACTCCGCCCGGCTCATGCAGCGCTTCGAAGATCGTCACATCATAGCCCAGCTTCGCCAGGTCGCCCGCGCAGGTCAGCCCGGACGGACCGGAACCGATCACCGCTACCTTACGGCCATTCTTTGTCTCCGGAGCAGGCGGCTTGATGCCATTCTCTCTCGCCCAGTCCGCAACAAAGCGCTCCAGCTTGCCGATGGATACGGAATCGCCCTTGATGCCGCGCACGCATTTCCCTTCGCACTGGCTCTCCTGCGGACATACACGACCGCAGATCGCCGGCAGGGCGCTGGATTTGGAAATGACCTTATAGGCTTCTTCGATGTTGCCCTCTTTTACCTCAGCGATAAAATCCGGGATGTTGATATTTACCGGACAGCCCTCGATGCACTTCGCGTTCTTGCAGTGAAGGCAGCGGGACGCTTCCTCCATCGCCTCTTCCTGATTATAGCCAAGACATACCTCTTTAAAGTTTGTCGCTCTTACCTTTGGCTCCTGCTCTCTGACCGGAACCTTTACCATACCTTTCGCAGCCATTATTTGTCACCTCCGCAATTTCCGCATCCGCCGTGATGCGTTTTCCCTTCGCGATACGCAAGAAGCGCACGGCCTTCCTCTGTCTTATACAGAGTCTGGCGTTTCATCGCCGCGTCAAAGTCAACCAGGTGGCCGTCAAATTCCGGACCATCTACGCAGGCAAACTTCACTTCGCCGCCGACCAGGATACGGCAGGCGCCGCACATACCAGTGCCGTCTACCATAATCGGGTTCATGCTGACGATGGTTTTCAGATTGTATTTCTTTGTCGTCAGGCAGCAGAACTTCATCATAATCATCGGTCCGATGGAAACGCAGTGGTCATAGGTCTTGCCCTCATGCTCAATCAGATCCTCGATCACCTTCGTTACCATACCGCTTCTGCCGTAGGATCCGTCGTCCGTTGTTATGTAAAGATTGTCACAGACAGATTTGAACTTGTCCTCCATGATCACAAGGTCTTTGGTCTTCGCGCCAATGATCACATCACAGCCTACGCCGTGCTCATGCAGCCATTTCGCCTGCGGATACACCGGAGCCGTACCGACACCGCCAGCGACAAACAGGATTTTCTTTTTCTTCGTCTCTTCCAGCTCGCTCTCCAGGCACAGCTCAGACGGCTGCCCCAGCGGTCCTACAAAGTCACAGAATGAGTCGCCGGCCTGAAGCTCGGCAAATTTCTCTGTGGAAACGCCGATCGGCATAAAGACAATCGTGATCGTCCCGGCCTCTCTGTCAAAATCGCAGATAGTCAGCGGAATGCGCTCCCCTGTCTCATCTGCTTTCGCGATGATAAACTGTCCCGGCAGGCAGCGCCTTGCAACGCGCGGCGCGTCTACAACCATCTCATAGATGTTGTTCGCAAGCTTTCCGGCTTTTAAAATTTTGTACATATCCTACCTCCTGAGGTTTCTTATGAAGGTAACTATGAAATTCATAGTTACGAAAACACATTAGGTGTAGTATAAAACAATCCCGGCGATAATTCAACGGTAAATTTCCGGGATTCCGAAAAAACACCGGTTTACATTCAGGGCAATAAAGTGTATACTGCCAGAAAAGGTCAAACAAACATAGAAAGAGAAGGAGTATACTCCCCATGATTATCAAAAACGGCACCATATTATCCCCCGGAACCCAGGAAGAATATTCCGCAGATCTGCGGATCGCAGACGGACTGATCGCAGAAATCGCCAGTCCTGGTTCTCTGTCCCCCCATCCCGCTGATGAAGAAGTCCTGGACGCATCTTCCTGCGTGATCGCCCCCGGACTGATCGATGTCCATGTGCATTTTCGCGACCCCGGCTTTACCTGGAAAGAGGATCTGCATACCGGCGCTCTTGCCGCCGCCGCGGGCGGCTTTACCACCGTCATTTGCATGGCAAACACAAAACCGCCTGTCGATAATCCGGATACCCTCTCTGATCTTCTTTCGCGCGCACAAAACGAGGCCATCCGGATCCATTTTACTGCCGCAGTCACAACTGGACTCTCCGGAAAAGATCTGACCGATTTTGAGACACTTGCTACACTTGGCGCATGCGGATTTACAGACGATGGGGTTCCGCTGAAGGATGAAAAGCTGACCGAACAGGCAATGCGCCGGGCAAAAGCACTCGGCCTGCCCCTCTCTTTCCACGAAGAGGATCCGGCATTTATAAAAAAATCCGGAACAAACCGTACCGCGCCCGCAGTCGCGGAGGATGTTCTGGTTGCACGCGACTGTATGCTGTCCAGATATACAGGCGCCGTTATCAACATCCAGCACATCAGCTCCGAAGCTTCCGTTGCTCTCGTGCGGACAGCCAAAGCACTCGGAGCGCCCGTATTCGCGGAGGCGACCCCACATCACTTTTCGCTGACCGAAGAAGCGGTTGAAAAATACGGAACCTGTGCAAAAATGAATCCGCCCCTGCGGACAGAGACGGATCGTCAGGCAATTATCAAAGGACTAAAAGACGGCACCATCGACATCATAGCGACTGACCATGCCCCCCACAGCACAGCAGAAAAGCAGCAGGAAGACTTTTTCGCGGCGCCGAGCGGTATCATCGGTCTCGAAACCTCCCTGGGCCTTGGCATCACAAACCTTGTACGGCCCGGTTATCTCACGCTGATGCAGCTTCTCGAAAAGATGACGGTCAATCCGGCACGCCTCTACCGGATCAGCGCGCAGGCAAAGCCCTGTGTGGGATCAGAGACATCGCTCTACGGTTCCATCCTCCCCGGCAGCGCGGCAGACCTCGTCATCTTCAACCCGGAAGAAGCCTTTATAGCTGGCAATTACCAGTCCAAATCCGAGAACTCACCCTTCACCGGGATGGAGCTTTTGGGGAAAATTCACTATACCATCTGCGGCGGAAAGATTGCGTGGGATTCAATCTCTGATTAACCTGCCTTTCGTTCCTTTTGCTTCCTGTAAAAATAAAGCACGATCCGTTCCAGCTTCCTTTTAAACACGATCTGGATTTCCTCTTTCGGATGAATTGGCTTTACCAGGATCGAATACAGTCCTGTCCGTCTCGCTCCGTATACATCCGTAAACAGCTGGTCGCCGACAAACAGGGTCGCAGAGCGGGTTGTCCCCATTGTCTCCATCGCCCGCTCATACCCTTTTCTGGACGGTTTGTGCGCATCTTCAATAAAATACGCGCCAATCTCCCGGTTAAACATTTCCACCCGTTCCCGCTGATTATTCGAAAGCAGGCAGCATGAAAACCCCAGCGCACCCAGATAAGAAAACAGAGCCCGCGCCCGCTCATCCGCCGGAGCGCCATGCGGAACCAGCGTATTATCAATATCAAAAATGATCCCGCGGTATCCCCGCCGGTAAAAATCCGCGTAATCAATCACATACGCGGAATCCAGACATTCATCCGGGTAAAACATCTCAAGCATACTGTTTCCGTCTCCTGTAAAACCTTCCGCGCCAGAAGCAGTTCCAGACCGCCCCAGGCGCTTTCACATCATATCAAAAATCGACAGCTGGTTCGTCTCCGGCAGCCCGTCGAGGATTTTGAGATCCACAAGCAGATCCGTCATCGTCTTCCCGACCTTCGCGCGCGTCATGAAATCATCCTTTGAAAGGAATGGTCCGTCCTTGCACGCATCAACGATCGACGCGGCAGCCTTGTCGCCCAGTCCGGAAATAGAGCTTAAGGATGGCATGATGTCATTCCCCACGATCTGAAAGCGCGTCGCCTGCGCCTTATAAATATCAATCGGAACAAAGTTCAGCCCACGCGCATACATTTCCAGCACGCTCTTCATATCCTTATAGGTATCCTGTTCTTTCTTGCTCAGGGTATCCATGCGTTTCTCAAAATCCGCCATATGGTAAAGCAGCTTTTCTTTGCCCAGACACATCAGTTCATAATCAAAGCCTGACGCGCGGATGCTGAAATATGCGGCATAATAAGCCTGCGGATAATTGATCTTGCAATAAGCGATACGCCACGCCATCATGACGTAAGCCGCCGCGTGCGCCTTCGGGAACATATATTTGATCTTTTTGCATGACCAGATATACCAGTCCGGTACGCCATGTGCGATCATCTCCTCTTCCCATTCCGGCTTCAGGCCCTTGCCCTTGCGGACACTCTCCATGATAGTAAAGGAAAGCTCACTGTCCATCCCCTTGCTGATCAGGTAGATCATAATATCATCACGGGTACAGATCGCCGTGGAAATGGTCGCTTTTCCTTCCTGGATCAGCGTCTGCGCATTGCCCAGCCACACATCGGTACCGTGCGCCAGACCCGCGATGCGAACGAGGTCGGAAAAATATTTTGGCTTTGTATCAATCAGCATCTGCATGGCGAACTCGGTACCAAATTCCGGTATGCCCAGGGAGCCCAGCGGTACGCCGCCGATGTCGTCCGGTGTAATGCCCAGCGCTTCCGTACTCGTAAACAGGGACATGACTCCCGGATCATCTAGCGGAATCTCCTTCGGATCCAGCCCGGTCAGATCCTGCAGCATACGGATCATGGTCGGATCATCGTGTCCGAGAATGTCAAGCTTAAGCAGGTTGTGGTCGATCGAGTGATAGTCAAAATGCGTCGTCACGATGTCTGTTGTCATATCGTTCGCCGGGTGCTGCACCGGCGTAAAGGAGTAAATCTCATCCCCGATCGGCAGGACAATAATGCCGCCTGGATGCTGCCCGGTTGTCCGGCGCACGCCGACACAGCCCTGTACGATACGGTCGATTTCGCAATTCCGCTTATGAATATTGCGTTCCTCATAATAGTTTTTCACATATCCGAACGCAGTCTTATCTGCCAGCGTGCCGATCGTGCCGGCGCGGAAGGTCTGCCCCGCGCCGAAGATTACCTCCGTGTACTTATGCGCCTTGCTCTGGTATTCACCGGAGAAATTCAGGTCAATATCTGGCTCCTTGTTTCCCTTAAAGCCCAGGAAGGTTTCAAACGGAATGTCAAATCCTTCCTTTTTCAGCTTCGTGCCGCACTTCGGGCAGATTTTGTCAGGCATGTCGCAGCCCGCCATACCGGCGTATTTTCTGACTTCCTCCGAATCAAAATCGCTGTAATGGCAGTTCGGACAGATGTAGTGCGGGCTTAACGGGTTGACCTCCGTGATACCGGACATTGTTGCCACAAACGAAGAACCGACCGACCCTCGGGAGCCAACCAGGTACCCGTCCGCATTTGATTTCCACACGAGCTTCTGCGCAATGATATACATGACGGCAAAGCCATTGGAAATGATGGAGTTCAGCTCACGTTCCAACCGCTCCGACACAATCGGCGGCAGCTCTTCCCCATAAATTTCATGCGCCTTCTCATAGCACAGGTTACGGAGGATCTGGTCTGAATTCTCGATGACAGGCGGGCATTTATCCGGGCGCACCGGAGAAATCCGCTCACACATATCCGCAATTTTATTTGTATTTGTGACAACAACCTCGTAAGCCTTTTTTTCACCAAGGTATGTAAATTCGTTCAGCATCTCTTCTGTTGTGCGCAGATAAAGAGGCGCCTGCTCATCGGAATCCTTAAACCCTCGGCTCCCCATGATGATCCGGCGGTAAACCTCATCCTGCGGATCCAGAAAATGGACGTCGCAGGTGGCCACCACCGGTTTATGATACTGTTCTCCCAGCTCCACAATCCGACGGTTCAGATCCTGAAGCTCCTCTACTGTTTTGCGGTCCTCATAATCCTCCCGCGTCATAAACAGATTATTGCCGAGCAGCTGAATTTCCAGATAATCATAAAATTCGACCAGCCGGGCAATCTCCGGATCGGAAGCTCCTCGGACAAGCGCACGGTACAGCTCCCCCGCCTCACAGGCAGAACCAAGCAGTAATCCCTCCCGGTACTGTTCCAGCACACTCTTGGGAATGCGCGGATGGCGGTTGTAATAATCAATATGCGACCACGACACCAGCCGATACAGATTCGTCCGTCCGACCTCATTCGCAGCCAGTATAATCGCGTGGTAGGTCGGCAGCTTTTTAATCTGATCCTTCGATGCATGCCCCAGCTCATTGAGCTGCGCGAGCGTCGTGATCTCCCGTTTGCGGAGCATCCCTAAAAACTTTTCAAAAATCTCTGCCGTGCAGCCCGCATCATCCACCGCGCGGTGATGGTGTCCAAGCGGTACGCCGACTGCTTTCGCAACCGTGTCCAGCTTAAACCGGTTCAGAGCCGGAAGAAGCACGCGCGCCATTGCCACAGTATCAACGGCCGTCTTATCGCAGGGGATGGACAGTCTGCGGCAGTTTTCCTCTATAAAGCTCATATCAAAGGAAGCGTTATGCGCCACCATCACGCATCCTTCGCAGAATTCCATAAATTCCGGCAGAATCAATTCAATCGTCGGCGCATCCATGACCATATTATCATTGATGCTGGTCAGCTCCTCGATCCGAAACGGAATCGGAACCTGGGGATTGACAAACGTACTGAATTTATCTGTGATCTTTCCGTTTTGCACCTTCACGGCGCCGATCTCAATGATGCGGTTATTCTGTGGGGAAAAACCGGTTGTCTCGAGATCAAAAACGACGAAATCCGCGTCCAGATCCTGTCCCTTTTCGTTTACCGCAATCTCCTTCTGATCATCCACAAGGTAAGCTTCCACCCCGTAAATCACCTTAAAGTCGCTGTCTTTTGGTACGGCGTGGTTCGCGTCCGGGAATGCCTGCACCGCCCCGTGGTCGGTGATCGCCAGCGCCTTGTGTCCCCAGCTGATCGCCCGCGCGATGATGTCCTTCACGTCAGAGACGCCGTCCATATCGCTCATTTTGGTATGACAGTGCAGCTCCACACGCTTCTCAATGGCATTATCCACACGTTTCACACGGAAGTCAGCAATCTTTTTGATCCCCTGGACATTGCCGATCGTCAGCTGGCTGTCAAACCGGTCAATCGTCGTCACACCGCTGATCATTAAGAACGCATCTTTTTTCACAGCAGATGCAATCTCCTCTGCCTGTTCCTTTGTAAGAAACATTTTGACATTAATCGAATCGGTAAAATCCGTGATTGTAAAAATAAAGAGAATTTTTCCGATCCGCAGCTCTCTTTGCTCCACAGAAAGCACCTGGCCCCGGAGCAGCACACTGCCAATCTCTCCGGTAACGGTCTCAATCGCAATCGGCTCTCCCTCAAAATCTCTTCCGTAAATAACATCCGGATTGTCCGAACGGCGGAAGCCGCCGGAACGATCCCGGTAGAAGCCGCCGCTTCGCTTCTGGGCGTCTCCTCCAGCTGCATTAACGTCTCTCGAAAACTTTCCGGCGGAAGGATTTTCATTCCCGTTGCTGCCGGTGCCCCGAAAGCCGCTGATTTCCCCTCCGAAACCAGATTTGCCCGGCACATCGCCTTTCGAAGCAGCTTTTCCTCCTTCATGCGCCACGGTTCTTCCTTTGCTATTCGCAGAATTTTTCGCATGGGAGTCGGATTCTCCGACATCCTGGTCGGAATCCTTTGCTTCCCCCTGTTTTACTCTGGCGTAATTCCGGGAAATCGCCGCAACCTCCTGCTCCAGTTCCAGATCAGCCTGCTCCCGTTTCCGGTTTCTCACCGGCTTCGTCCGCTCGGAGCTCACATGGAAGTTCATTCCGCAGCGCTCACAGAATATTTTTTCCAGGATTTCCAGCAGTTCCTTTTCTTTTCCATCTGCCACAACAGAATCCGGAATCTGAAGCTTTAGCGTATCCTCATCCGTAAACTCTTTGTTGGACTGAACAAACAGCGTATAGAGAAGCGCGTTATAATTTTTCAGTTCCAGCGAAATACTCTCCTCGTAGAGCGGCATCAGACGCTTTGGAGTGTATTGCCTGGAAAGGTGGAATTTTTCAATCACCTTCACGGTCAGGTAAGCATCCGGAAAAAGCTGATTTTTAATATCATCCTCCAGCTCCAGCACATATTTTTTGAAGACCAGCCGGTCACTTGCGATATAGACATGCATAAAATCCCGGCGGCTGTTCATCGTCACACGCTCGACTGTCACATATTCCAATAGCCCTGCGAGGGAGTCGCTCACATCCAGAGCGGGAAATACATCTGTAAATGACTTGCTCACTCCAAGCTCCTGCCTTTCCTTGCGTCATTGTTCCTGCGCTTTCCAATTTAGCAATTCCTCTCGCAGTACCGAGAGCAGCTCCGCCTCCGGTACTTTGCGAATCACTTCGCCCTTTTTGATCAGGAGTCCGACGCCTTTGCCTCCTGCAATACCAATATCTGCTTCCTTCGCTTCGCCGGGGCCATTGACCACGCAGCCCATCACCGCCACCTTCAGATCCAGCGGGATGTCCTCGACCATTTTTTCCACCTGGTTCGCCAGGCCAATCAGGTCAATCTGCGTGCGCCCGCAGGTCGGACAGGAAACAACCTCAATTCCTCCTTTTCGAAGCCCCAGAGTCCGCAGAATCAGTTTCGCTGTCCGCACCTCCTCCAGCGGATCGCCGGTCAGTGAAACGCGGATTGTATCGCCAATTCCTTCTGAGAGAATAATGCCAAGCCCAACCGAAGATTTGATATTCCCGGAATAGAGGGTGCCAGCCTCTGTAATGCCTACGTGCAGCGGATGACTGGTTTTCTGCACCAGCAGGCGGTGCGCCTTTACGCAGAGCATCACGTCCGACGCCTTGATGCTGATCACCAGGTTGTCATAGCCCATGTCTTCGATTACGGCCGTCTGCCGCAGCGCGCTCTCTACAATTCCCTCCGGAGACACGCCTCCGTCCCTCTCGACAATCTCTTTTTCCAGAGAACCGCTGTTTACGCCGACACGGATCGGAATATTGCGCTCCTTCGCCGCGGAAACCACCGCGCGTACACGGCTTTCATCGCCGATATTTCCGGGATTGATCCGGATCTTGTCCGCCCCTGCCTCAATCGCGGCAATGGCCAGCTTATAGTCAAAATGAATGTCCGCCACCAGCGGAATCGCAATCTGTTTCTTAATTTCACCAAGCGCATGTGCCGCTTCCATAGTCGGCACGGCACAGCGGATGATGTCGCAGCCCGCAGCAGTCAGTGCCTGAATCTGCGCGACCGTCCCTGCCACATCCTCTGTCTTCGTATTTGTCATCGACTGAATCAAAACCGGATAGCCGCCGCCAATCACGCGGTCGCCGATTTTTACTGTCTTTGTCTGCTCTCTGTAATCCATGTCGTGTCCTCGATTATCTGAATTCCCTGTTTTTACAGTAATAGTTCACTTTTACACATCTGCCTGCGCCGGCACAAACCGTCTGGTTTTCACCGGATCCGATGCTTCCTCATGCGCTTTTTTGGCTTCCTTTGCTTCACGGATGGCTTCTTCGCAGAAATAATCCTGGGCGCAGAGCAGCTCTTTGCCGCGCCGGTCGATCCGCTCATAGGTTCCATCCGGCTGCATCACCTGAGCCTTTACGTTATCCTCCAGCTGAATCTGCAAAATATGGCGAACCCGCTCCTGAATCTCTGGGTCTTCGATTGGGAAAAGGATCTCCACGCGTTTATCCAGATTACGCGGCATCCAGTCGGCGCTGGCCATATAAAACTCTTCATTTTCATCATTTAAGAAATAGAAAATACGCGCATGCTCCAGAAAATTGCCGACAATCGAACGCACACGGATCGTTTCGCTGATACCGGGAATTCCTGTCTTCAGGCAACAGATTCCGCGGACAATCAGATCAATCTGCACACCCGCAGCAGAGGCCTCATAAAGCGCGGCAATGATCTCCTTGTCGCACAGAGAGTTCATCTTCGCAATGATGCGGGCGGGCAGGCCATTTTTCGCATGCTCCGTCTCACGCCGGATCAGATACAGGAAACGGTCGCGCATCCAGAGCGGCGCAAGCACCAGACGGTTCCAGTGCTTTGGCTCTGAGTAACCGGAGAGCATATTGAAGACCGCTGTCGCATCCTCCCCGATCGGTTCTGAACAGGTCATGATACCGCAGTCCGTATACTGCTTTGCTGTCGAATCGTTATAGTTCCCAGTCCCCAGGTGTACGTAGCGGCGAATGCCGTCCTCCTCGCGCCGCACGACAAGGGTAATCTTGCTGTGCGTCTTCAGTCCAAGCAGCCCGTAAATCACATGGCAGCCCGCTTTCTCCAGCATCTTTGCCCAGTTGATGTTGTTTTCCTCGTCAAAACGGGCCTTCAGCTCTACCAGTACTGAGACCTGCTTGCCGTTTTCCGCCGCCTGCGCGAGTGCGCGGACAATCGGAGAATTGCCGCTGACGCGGTAAAGGGTCTGTTTAATCGCGAGCACATCCGGGTCGGCAGCCGCCTGCTTTACAAACTGCACGACCGGTTCAAACGTCATATACGGATGGTGCAGAAGAATATCGCCGCTGCGGATCTGCGTAAAAATATCCTCGTAATCATTCATTCCAGGCACCGGCTGCGGCTGGTAAGGCTTCTGCCGATACGCTTCCATCCCTTCCATGCCATATAGCTTCATCAGGAACGTCAGATCCAGCGGCCCGCTGATCTTGTAGATATCGTCATTTTTGACATCCAGCTCCTGCTTCAGAATCTTCAGGAGCTTCGGATCCATATTGTCCTCGATCTCCAGGCGGATCACCTCGCCCCACTGGCGTTTTTTCAGCTGCTTCTGGATTTCCTTGAGCAAATCAGAAGCATCATCCTCATCAATCGTCAGATCTGCGTTCCGCATAATCCGATACGGATGCGCGCAGACCACATTATAATTTGAAAACAGCTGATCGATGTTCCGTTCAATCAGCTCCTCCAGTAAAATCACACACTTCGCTCCGTCCGCAGTATCCGGCAGGCGGACAAAGCGTGGCAGCACGGAAGGCACCTGCACCGTCGCAAATTCCGTCTTTCCGGTTTTCCCCTTCTCTCCCTTTTCCTCCTTCTTTGCAATCAGCGCCCCAATATTCAGCGCTTTGTTGCGCAGAAGCGGAAACGGGCGGGAGGGATCCATTGCCATCGGCGTCAGCACCGGATAAACCGTCTCTTCAAAATAGCGGTCGGCTGCTTCCGCCTGCTCTGCGGTCATTTTCTCATGCTCGGTCACAACCTCAAGTCCGCACTGCTTCATGAGAGGCAGAAGCGAACGGTTATATGTCGAATATTGCTGTTTTACCAGCTCATGCGCCTCCAGTGAGATCCGATCCAGTTGTTCCTGCGGCGTCATGCCGGAAATGTCTTTTTTTGTATATTTCGCGTGCACCATATCCTTCAGTGACGCGACCCGGATCATAAAAAACTCATCCAGGTTTGACGCTGTGATGCTTAAAAATTTCAGCCGCTCCAACAGCGGATTTTCTTTATCGCGCGCCTCACCAAGTATTCTGGTGTTGAACTTCAGCCAGCTGCTCTCCCGGTTCGTATAATATTCCGGTTTTTCAAATACCGTGCCTGCCATATCCCTTTGCACCTCTCTTCCTCACTTAAAGCGGTCACTTACAATTATAATTTTTTCTGTTTTAATACCGGGCGCACATTGAACATTTCCTCAAAGAAATCTACTTTTTCCTGAAAAGCGCCGCGCTCCAGCGAAAGGTCCTGCTGGCTCGCCACGGAAATTTTTAATTCGTGCTCCTTTAGCGTTACCGTAACGTTCGAACACTTCTGATGATGTGTTCGGTCCAGCGAATTCGCTATGCGCAGAATCGCCGTCAGCTTTCCGGCAATCATATATTCCTTCGCAGACAAATCTGTGCGTTCCTTCAATTCCTCATAATAAATAAAGGGACTGGTGTTATATTTCACTGTATAAGCCACAATCGCCCGGTCTTCCTGTGAAAGCCCGATGATCTCCGTCGCGAGAATGATATTGTAGGCGCAGTCGGAAATATCAGTCAGGCTGATAAATTTCCCGCAGCTGTGCAGAATCACCGCGATCTGCAGCAGCAGCCGTTCGTGTTCCCCAAGGCCATGCACCTTTTTCATTCGGTCAAAAATCTGCACCGCGATATCGCCAATGTTCCGGATATGGCTCTGGCTGGTTTTATAGCGCTTTGAAATGCTGCGGGCAGCGGCCAGGATATCCTCATCAAAGCTGTGGCGGCGCGTCAGTAATCCCATACGGACGCCATAATCATAGGAAACCCCATCATTCAGGGAAAATCCAGGCATCCACACTACATCCACATCAAAGCTCTCAATCAGGCTCCTGCAGATAATGGCCGAAGGAACGATCGCATCTGTCATGTCGGAGGGAAGGTCGTATTTCGCGGCAATTTCTTCCGGAGTCTGTGCGATCATGTCTTTGTAAATCCGCTCGAACTGCGCTTTCGTCAGGGATGGTATTCGGATATCAGAAACCGCTTTTTTCATCTGCGCGGAAGATTTCGCAGTTTCCATATCTTTCTTCTGTTTCCATTCTTTTTCACTCTCGTCATCCTTTTGGGAATTCGCGTCTTTTGCTCCCTCCGCATCTTTCTCCGGCGCAGATGCTGATTTCTCCTGAAGCTCCAGAAATGTCTTCATCGGCATCATCTCATTCAGGCTGCCGCCTAAAACAATCAGGTTGCGGATCTTGCGGTCCTTCTGATAAAGTTTGGCGAATCCTGCCAGCTCATAGGCCATCAGTTCACGCACCAGCTTTTCAAAATGCTCCCCGTTTTTCGCCAGCGGAAGCAGATTTTCTCTCGTCGTAATATTGCCCACGCGAATATTCTGCGTAGTAATCAGCTTATCATTATCAAACAGCGAAATCTGCGTACTGCTTCCGCTGATATCCACGATCGCTGTCGCATTCTGGATGATGGTCTCAAACTCAGCCGATGTCGAAGCAATCGCCTGGTAATCCACAAAGCGCTGCTCCGCGTTCGTAAATACATCAATCTCAAGACCGGTCTGTTTTTCAATATAGTCACAGAGAATCGTGCGGTTCCTTGATTCCCGAAACGCGCTCGTCGCAAAAACCCGGTAAGCCGATACCTTATACCCTGCCATCGTGCGTTTAAAATCATTCAGCACATCACAGAGCTCGTCAATGTGTTCCCGGCTGATCCGACCCTGCTCATATACATCCAGGCCAAGGTTGATTCGGGTCGAGATGCACTCAATCTCCCGCATCGAACGGCGCTGGGTAAATTCAAAAACTTTCATTTCTGTCACAGCCGAGCCAATGCTCACGGCCGCGAAGGTTTTTAGCGCCATAAGGCACACCTCCTTACTGCATGGCGGAAATATAATCGATGAACTGCTGCGCTGTCCTTCCGGAGAGGCCGCCATGGCTCAGCTCCCATTTGTTAGCTTCCAGCAGCAATTCTTCTTCCGGCATGGTAATCCCATAACGGGCCGCCAGAGTGCGCACGATATGCTGGAACTGTTTTTTATCCGGCGAACCAAAATAGATGGTCACGCCGAACCGGGAGGAAAGCGAAAGCTTTTCCTGTACCGTATCGGAGACATGCAGATCGCCGCCGTGTGTCGCGTGGATCTCGGCGGGTTTGCCGATATCCCCTTCCATGTTATCGCCATACTGTTCCCGAATCAGATGGCGACGGTTGGAGGTTGCGTAAATCAGCACATTCTCCGGCTTTCGCTCCAGTCCGCCCTCGATCACTGCTTTCAGATATTTGTACTCAATCTCAAACTCTTCAAAGGACAGATCATCCATGTAGATGATAAACCGGTAATTGCGGTTTTTAATCTGCGCAATCACCGCATTGAGATCCTGAAACTGGTGCTTGTAAATCTCAATCATGCGCAGCCCGCGGTCATAATACTGATTCAGAATCCCTTTGATACTGGAGGATTTTCCCGTCCCGGCATCGCCAAAAAGCAAACAGTTGTTCGCGTTTTTCCCCTGGATAAATGCTTCCGTATTGTCTATGAGTTTCTTCTTCTGAAGTTCATACCCCACCAGATCATCCAGCTTCATATGCGCGATATTCGTGATCGGCAGAATCTGTACCCCATTCTCATCATGTTCAATTCGGAACGCTTTATGCAGACCAAATCTTCCTACGCCAAATTCCTGGTAAAAGCGCATCATGTGTACCGCAAATTGTTCCAAACCGGCGTCATCCTGACACGAAGCATTTTGGGCATAGCCAACGCTTTCGGCCGCCGAGTTCTCGCAGGCGTGCTGCTTTCTGCCATCTTCCGCCGCGGAATCAGCTGCCAGCTGTGCGCCAAGCTCACAAATGCGGTCGCGGATACGCCGGTTAAAAACTCTTCCCTCAACGCTTCCTCTTTTATAATGCAGAATTTCCTCAAAAAAGCCGACCTGCAGCTTCTCTTCCAGTTCCGAAAAATCCAGACGGTAGAGCCGCATAAAAATCAGGAAATCATGCTTCGCAAGCTGCAGCAGGCTCCCATCCGTCATTCCGCTGATTTCACAGGAGGTACTGAACACATTTTCGTTGTTTACCAGAAGCAGAGTCAGATAATTATGCCAGAGATTTCCCTCAAAACCATAGGTGCCGGCCAGGTCCGTCAGCGCGTGCATACAGGAATAAAACCGGATTCGCACTTCTTCCTGCTCTTCCTCCAGATCCATATGCGCCAGCACCCAATCCATATCATCCAGAATCTGCCCATTCTCAAAATTTCGGTACAGGATAAATTCGTCGGATACTTTCATTCGTTTACTACTCCTCAAAATATACTCAATAGTTGCCCAGAATTTTCATGTTCGTCGCTTCCTCACGAATCCCGCGCAGTGCGTTTTTGACAGCGCTGTCCATGAGGTTGCCGTCGAAATCCACGAAAAAGCGGTATTCCCAGTTCCGTCCGGCAATCGGGCGGGACTCAATCTTCGTCATGTTCAGATTGTTGTATATAAAATGCGACAAAATATGATACAGCGATCCGCTGTGATGCGGCACCTCAAAGCAGATGCTGATCTTTTTCGCGTCACGTCGGAACACCCGCTGGTTCGTAACTACAATAAAGCGCGTCGAATTCGCCTCATTATAGTAAATTTTTTCCTCAAGCACTTCCAGGCCAAACGTTTCCGCCGCGAACAGGCTTCCCACAGCCGCCTGCGCCGGATCGCCGTCATCCGCCACTTTTTTGGCTGCCCGCGCTGTATTGTCAAACGGAATCAGCTGCCATTCGGGGTGGCGGTACAGATACTCTTCACACTGAGAAAGCGCCTGCTGATGAGAATACACCCGTTTGATATTTTCGATTTTTGCCCCCGGAAGACCGAGCAGCGCATGCTCACACTTCACAATCTGCTCCCCGACAATATAGTTTTCAAAATTCACCAGCAGATCATAATTGTCCGCCACTATTCCGGCGGAGGAATTTTCAATCGGCAGCACTGCGTAATCCGCAGAGCCTTCCGCGATCGCCTCCATCGCGTCACGGAACTTCCGCACATGGAAACAGTTCACATCTTTTCCAAAATATTCCCGCATCGCTGCATGACTGTATGCGCCTTCCACGCCCTGGTAAACCACGCGGATATTTTCGCGGTCAATATCCTCCACCTCAATAAACGGCAGACGGCCGCTCACCCCGTTCTCTTCCAGCAGCTGATACTGCAGCTTGCGGCTCATCGCCATAATCTGGGAAAACAGCTCCTGTACCCCATGGCGGTTAAAGTCATTGTGCGCCATGCCGCCAAGTGTCTCCAGCTTACTCTGCTCGCGTTCTTTATCAAAAACCTTCCTGCCATTTTCGATTTTGTAGCGCGCAACCTCCTCACTGATCTTCATTCTTCGCTCAAACAGCTCCGTAATCTGCGCGTCCACAAGATCAATCTCATCCCTTAGTTCCAGCAAGTCCCTCATAAATTGCAATCCTCTCCGGTGTTCTTTGTATCCTCATCACAGTCCTGCTGCGTTTATTTTTCAAAAACCTTTGCCGTCTTTTTCAGCCAGTCTGTCACCTTTAAATGCTGCGGACATACGCTCTCACACTGTCCGCACCCGACACAGTCAGAAGCCTTGCCATGCTCTGCGGAAAGTTCCTCATAGCGAGCCGCGTGGGCGGGATTGTCCCGCTCCTCCAATTCTGCGTTATAAAGTGCGAAATAATCCGGGATCGCAATATCCATCGGACAGCCCTCTACACAATAGCGGCAGGCTGTACAGGGAATCTTTGCCGCCTCATGAATGAGATCAACCACCTGACCAAGCAGCAGGCTCTTCTCTTCCTCTGTCAGCGGCTCCATATCCTGCATATAACTGCTGTTATCCTGCATCTGCTCCATCGAAGACATCCCGCTTAAAACAACCATCACGTTCTCCAGGCTCGCTGCGAAGCGAATCGCCCAGGACGCATTCGACCAGTCCGGATGAACTGCACGGAGCAGCTTTTCTGCTTTTTCCGGCAGCTTCGCCAGTGTGCCGCCCTTGACCGGCTCCATGACGACAACCTTCTTCCCATGCTTTACTGCCGTCTCGTAGCACTTGCGGGACTGTACCTTTGCATCTTCCCAATCAAGATAATTCAGCTGCAGCTGCACAAACTCCACCTCCGGGTGAGCGGTCAGAATCCGGTCAAGCACCTCCGCTTTATCGTGAAAGGAAAAACCGATGTGACGAACCTTCCCTTCTGCCTTCTTCGCGGCAATGAACTCGAATCCGCCCAGGCGCTCTACCAGTTCATAGCGGTCGCCGCTCATCGCGTGCAGCAGATAATAATCGAAAAAGTCCTGCCCGGTCTTTTCCAGCTGCTCATTAAAAATGCGTTCCATATCCTCTTTCTTTTCCAGCTGAAAGAGCGGAAGCTTCGTCGCAAGCGTATAGCTGTCGCGGGCATAGCGCTTCGTAATCACATCCTTCACTGCACGCTCACTCTCATGATCATGGTACATATACGCGGTGTCAAAATACGTAAAACCGCGCTCCAGAAAAGTGTCCGCCATCCGACAGACCTGTTCTCTGTCAATGCTTTTGGAATCATCCGCATTCAAAAGCGGAAGCCGCATCAGACCAAAACCTAATTTCCCCATTTTCATATCCTCCTGTTTTTCATCTTTTTTACAATAAAAACTCCGCCATCACCAGATTACTTAAATCCAGGCCGCGCGGCGTCAGAAATATGCGTCCATCCTGCCGCTTCAGCAAATCAAGAGAAGCCATCCGGTTTATCACATCTGCGTATACCTGGTCTATTGGCTGACGGAAGCGCCTGGCAAACTCCGTTTCGGAGACACCGGAAAGCATCCGCAGTCCGAGAAACATGAATTCAGACATCTCATCTTCTGCCGAGAGAATCTCAAAGCCTGTGTCACTTTCTTTCCCGGTACTTTCCTTATAGTCACAGGAATGAAGCACACGCCGCTCATAGGCTGCATGATCTGTCGGATTCTGGCATCTTACACTCACCGCAGCTCTCTGTACGTCCGGACCGCCCTCGCCCTGGCTGCATCGAATCAGAGAAGAGGCTCCCAGCCCAAATCCCATATACTCCCTCCCCCGCCAATAGCCGATGTTGTGCCGGCATTCATAGCCGGGGCGGGCATAATTCGAGATTTCATAATGCTTATATCCAGCTTCACCAAGCAGCTGCTCCGTGAGGGCATACATCCTGCGTTCCTCATCCTCAGATGGCAGATACAGCGGCTGTTCTCCAGCTGCGCGCCGTATATCATCTTCGTGATACATCTGATAAAACGGTGTACCTTCCTCAATGATTAAACTATACGCCGAAATGTGTTCCGGTGCAAGCATTAAAATTTGCCGAAGCGTATTCTCCCATGATTCCACCGTCTGTCCGGGCAGCGCCGACATCAGGTCTACATTAATATTTGTAAATCCCGCCTTTCTCGCTGCCTGGTAAGAATAAAGGAAGGTTTCCCAGGTATGGATGCGCCCCAGCGCGGCAAGCTCATTGTTGTCCGCAGACTGAAGACCAAAGCTGATGCGGCTGATGCCGCAGGCACGATAAGCCGCAAGTGCTGACTCCTCCCGTAAAGCTTCTTTCTCAGACATCGTTCCCGGATTACACTCAATCGTACTTTCACACTCATCCGAAAAACGGAATCGGGTACGCAGTTCTTCCATAATCCTGACAATCTGCGGGGCAGGAAGAATGGATGGAGTACCGCCTCCGAAAAAAACGCTGGTAACGATGTATTCCTCCCGGTTCGCCTGCTCTATGGTTTCCGGCAGGGAAAATATGCTAACTGGCAGCCCACCCCTGATTTCCTTTAACAAAGCCTTGACATAACATTCCCGCTTTTCTTTTCCGGCCGGGGCAGAAAGGAAATCACAGTAAGCGCATTTTTTTACGCAAAAGGGGATGTGGATGTATATTTCCAGTTCTCGCATGGCCATGTTCCTCCCCGGTTTTCTAACACACTCATTTATTTTTACGGTTCCTGAATTCCCCGGCAAATCCAAATTTTTTCCGAAACGCCAGAAACAGCACAACGCAGATTACCGCTGAGAGCGCAGACCCAGCGGGCGCCGCCATTCCCATCGGAAAAAGGTTGTCCGGAAACAGCTTTGTCGCCAGGTAGGCTCCCGGAATCCGCACCAGCAGAACCGATGTAAGGTTGTGCGCGAAAGAAAAGCCAGACAGGCCATACGCACAGAAAAATCCGCTGAAGCAGAAATGGATACCCGCCATAACGCAGTCAAACGAATAGGAGCGCAGATATTGCCCGCCCAGTTCGCGCACGATGTCCTCGTTTGAGAACATTCCGACAAACTGCTCCGGCACAAGCTGGCAAAGTACGAAGCAGACAAGTCCAAATGAAACAGATACCAGGATCGCGTACCAGAGCGTTTTTCTTGCCCGTTCATGCTGGTTTGCTCCCCGGTTCTGCGCCGCAATCGCGGAAACCGAAGAAAGCATCGCGGATGGCACCAGAAACAGAAAGCTGATAATTTTTTCTACAATGCCGACGCTGGCCGCTACATCCACGCCGCGCTGATTCGCAATCATCGTAATCACGAGAAACGAGATCTGGATAAACCCGTCCTGACATGCCACCGGTACGCCGACTTTCAGAATGTCCGAAAAAACAGCGCGCTCCGGCCGAAAATCTGCTTTGGCAAGCTGCACGCCAACCTTGTCATGTTTTTTTATCAGGAATATGAGCGCGAATGCCACACTGGCCGCCTGTGAAACCACCGTGCCGTACGCGGCGCCTGCCGCTCCCATCTGAAAGCCGCCGATCAGCAGGAAATCCAGTATGATATTCAGCACGCACGCAACCCCGACAAAGTACATCGGACTTTTCGAATCGCCCATGCCGCGAAAAATACAGCTAATCACATTATAAGCTGTAATAAACGGGATCCCCGCAAAACAGATCGTCAGGTAATCCTTTGTCTGTGAGATGGCCTCAGCGGGAACGGACATAACGGTAATGATCCCGTTTCTCGCCAACAGCAGGACAACCACCAGAGTCACCGAGCCAATGGCAAACAGGGTTACCGTATTCCCTATAATGCGGGATGCCCGCTCTGTATGCCTGCTGCCGATCGCTACCCCAAGACCAACCGTAGAGCCCATTGCGAGACCGACAATCACGACCGTCAGCATATGCATGACCTGACTGCCGATCGACACTGCCGAAGTCGCGGCGGCGCCGTTATACTGCCCGATCACATACAGGTCCACCATCCCATAAAAGGTCTGTAAAAAAGAAGAAAGCAGATACGGCAGGGAAAACCGCAGCAATACTTTCAGCACACTCCCTTTTGTTAAATCCTTTTCCATAAATATCCTCTCATTTTTGATTCGTTTCGAATTCACTCTGTCTGTTTGTCGTATTCTTCCAGAAAATGATGTCTCACACCATCCTGTTTCCATCCGACGACCGTATTCAGATTCACATTTTCCGCACTTCGGAAAATATTGCTCTCAATCACCGGATCCCGCTCGGCCAGAAACGCGATCAGCCGCTTGATTTCCGCGCGCTTTGAACCCTTCTCCGTGCCGCCGCAGGAGGCGCAGTTTTCGGTAAAGCGGCACGCGCACTGAATAAAATGCAAATCGTTATATTCCGCCCAGTGAATGATATCCTTCTCCCGGATCAGGTACATCGGGCGGATCAGCTCCATGCCTTCAAAATTATTACTGTGCAGCTTGGGCATCATCGTCTGCATCTGCCCGCCGTACAGCATTCCCATCAGAATTGTCTCAATCACATCATCATAATGGTGACCGAGCGCGATTTTATTGCAGCCAAGCTCCTTCGCCTTGCTGTACAGATAACCCCGGCGCATTCTGGCGCAGAGATAGCACGGGGAGCTTTCTTCCGACGCTACGATATTAAAAATCTCCGACCGGAACACCGTAATCGGAACATTCAGAAGCTTCGCATTGTCAAGGATTCTCTGATAATTCGCCTCATTATAGCCCGGATTCATCACCAGAAAAACCAGTTCGAAATTCCGCCGGCCGTGACGGTACAGCTCCTGAAACAGCTTTGCCATCAGCATGGAATCCTTGCCGCCGGAAATACAGACCGCAATCCGGTCACCGTCCTGAATCAGCTCGTATTCCTGCACTGCTTTTGTAAACCGGCACCAGAGCTCCCGCCGAAATTTTTTAATGATACTGCGCTCTGCCGCGTCGACCAAACGCGAAGCGCTTTTCATGTGACTGACGCCATCTGTCGCCGAAGGAGCGCACTCAAGCGAGTTCTGCAGCTGATACCTCAGATAATCCCGGTATCCGCCTGCAACACTGTACGCGTCATATCCTTCCTCTTCCAGCTCACATACCAGCTCATCGCTTTCACCACCCGTATGGCACAAAAAACAGAGCGGGCGATCCTTTGGCAGAATCTCCCTGCTCTCCCTGATCCCTGCCGCATCCATACGTACCGCGCCTGGAAACGTTCCTTTTTTATAATCCTCCTGCGAACGGATATCAATGACAATGCCTGCGGCATCCTCCCGCAGAAGTTCCTCAACAGTGATTCGTTTCATCTTATATTTCTATCCATTTCCATATTTCGTCTGCCTTCTTAATATGCTTTGCCCGCCAGAATCTCCTTATAATCCTTCAGATTCTTTGCCAGCAGCGCCGGCGTATCAAGGTGATACGGACACTTGCTCTTACATTTGTTGCAGTGCAGACACTCTTCAATCTTCATCATCTTTGCCTGCATCTCGGGCGTCAGCTGCGCTTCCGACGGCGCGCGGCGGATCATCAGTGACATACGCGCACAGTTATTAATCTCAATGCCTGCCGGACACGGCATACAGTAGCCGCAGCCACGGCAGAACTCTCCCATCAGCTCCTGCCGGTCTTTTTCAATCAGCGCGCGAATCTCATCCGTCATCACAGGAGGACAGACAATATAAGATAAGAACTCCTCCAGCTCACGCATCCGCTGCACACCCCAGATCGGAAGAACATTGTCAAACTGTGCCTCGAACGCATATGCAGCGGCAGAATTCGTGATCAGGCCGCCGGAGAGCGCTTTCATCGCGATAAATCCCATATCCGCCTCCTGACAGGCTGCCACCAGCTTTTCATCCTCTTCTGTCGCCAGGTAACAGAACGGGAACTGAAGCGTCTCGTACAATCCGGATTCGATCGCTTCCTTCGCTACCTTCAGGCGGTGATTCGTGATGCCGATGTGCAGGATCTTTCCCTGCCGCTTCGCATCCAGCATACACTCATACACACCGCTCTCATCTCCCGGCTTCGGGCAGAACGAAGGATTATGGAACTGATAAATATCCAGATGATCCGTCTTCAGATTCGTCAGGGTCGTCTCCAGATCCTTCCAGAAATCCTCCGGTCTTACCGCCGCAGTCTTCGAAGAGATAAATATATGCTCCCGCACATCCGAAAGCGCCAGCCCCAGCTTGTGCTCACTGTCCGTATAAAACCGCGCCGTATCAAAAAACGTAATCCCCTCGTCATAGGCTCTGCGAAGAATCTTCACAGCGTCCTCGTCGGTCACCCGCTGGATTGGCAGCGCGCCAAATCCGTTTTTATTCGTAACAATCTCTGTTTTACCAAGTCTTACCGTATCCATCTGTACTGCCTCCGTCCTTTTCATCTGTATATCCTGCGAAAATTCACTACGATTTTATCACGCATATTCCTATGCTTCAAGCGCAATTTTATTCCCTTTTCTCTTCCGTTTTTATTCTATCTCATATAAAATCGGATCTCATCATAAATCTGCGCGAAATCTATTTTGCACTCTCCGCCATAAATTCCGACCGGAACAGACGCGTCAAACCCATACAGTGTCGCTGTATCCCTCTTCTCAAACTCATAAACAAGCACAGTCTTTCGCTTCGGGTCAATCATCCAATACTCCCGGACGCCAGCTCTTTTGTACTTGCTTAATTTCAAACTGCGATCCTTTTTTAATGTAGAAGAAGAAAGAATCTCCACCACAAGTTCAGGGGCACCATACACACGCCCCCAGCGAATCTTAGACAGGTCACAGAGAATTATTATGTCCGGCTGCACCATCGTCCGGTCATCACAGTCCAGCTGCACGTCGACCGGAGAAGTAAATGCCCTGCAAGAGCCATGCTTATTTCGTATGTAATTATTAAACAATGTCTGCAGACTGTCCCCAATCGCCTGATGAAGTAAAGTCGGAGCCGCCATGTCATATATCACACCGTCGATCAGCTCCACTCTTCGTTCTTCAGGCAATGCAAAATAATCTTCCAGAGTATAATCGCCCTGTTGTTTCATATGCGCGTACTCTGCCAGGGCTTCTGAAATCGTGTATGGCACTGCTTCCGTTCCAATTTCCCCATATGGCTTTTCCATATCCAGAGAGGGCTCCCATCGCACAACAGACCCGTCCGGCTGCCCTCCCCCGGAAAGATGATTGTCGGCCGCATGATCCGCTTCCAGCTTCAGCAAATACTCTTTCGCCTCAATGCCGCAGCCAAATCCGGTCAGGCTGCCGTTTTTCCCTATCACGCGATGACAGGGAATGAGAATCAGAATCCGGTTTTTATTATTTGCGCCGCCGACCGCGCGGCAGGCCTGCGGCTGCCCGATTCTCGCGGCGACATCCGCATAGCTTCTCGTCTCCGCGTAGGGAATCTCACGCAAAGCGTCCCACACCTTTTCCTGGAACTGCGTCCCCTGCGGATGCAGCGGAATATCAAACTCTGTTCTCCTGCCGGCAAAATACTCCCGCAGCTCATCACAGGTACGCTGTAGTAACCCGGAGCCTTCCCCGTTCCCATAAGATATTCGTGTATCCCGCTCAGGGTATGAAACCGGGTAAAGCGCTGTTAATGCTTCCCCATCCTCCTCCAGGCACAGCATACCAATTGGAGAATCATAATACATCCGGTGCAAAGTCTCTCTTGTTTCCTTCTTCATTTTCATCTTCTCCCGTTTCCTGCTATCTCACTGGTTATCCGGTATTTCGTCTTATCTCGTTTCAATTTATAAATGCATATTACAATATAGCCAGTTCCTTGTCAAGA
>JAJPXX010000235.1:1767-24449 GCA_021205225.1 Lachnospiraceae bacterium | reverse complement strand
TCATGAATCGGAACGCAAGCGTTCCATTCCTGACCTTTTGTCCCTTGTATCATATCGTGCCGTTTTCGGCAGAAAGGAAAAGCAATGAGTGATAACAGTTGGATGAACAATCCTGCTCTCGGAGGCATCGACCCGGCCAAGCTGGAAACACTCGCTTCCCTCGCCCAGCAGGCGCAGGGAAAGAAACAAAATGAGCTGCTGCCTTTTCTGATGGCCGCAGCCCAGTCTGATTCCGGCGGCATATCCTTTGATTCCACCGAGACAGAGGCCATCATCAATGTCCTGAAAATCGGAAAAACGCCGCAGGAAATCCAGAAAATAGATCGGATTCTTTCGATCATGAAGACTATGCGAAAATAGGCGCCGTTACATTTTCAGCCCTGACCATACAGCAGGTGCATGAACAGGCTATGAGCCAGTAACGCAAATAATGCAGCAGTAAACTACGCTATATATTCCTGCGTTTTTATGTAACCCGCTATCCGATAGGTGCTTCCGTCGCTGCGTATCGTCACCGCCCCGCAGTCCATTGTCGTGTACAGGGTAATCCCTGCCGCCCGCAGCCGCTCTACGGCGGCTGCGGCGGGATGCCCATAGCTATTGTCCTCACCGCAGGAAATAATGCCAAAAGACGGTGAGGCAGCCGCCAGAAAGGCCTCGGAAGAGGCGCCTTTTGAGCCGTGATGGCCAACCTTTAATATGTCGCAGGAAAGAGCCTCGCCAGAGGCAGCCAGCGCCAGCTCCGACTCCCCCTCCAGGTCGCCGGTAAAAAGCATGCGGAATGCTCCGTACTGCAAAAGCAATACCATGGAATCCTCATTTTTATCCCCGGACAGTGCCTGGGAATCAGGCGCCAGACACGTAAAAGACCAGGACGCAGCGCTCTCCAGCCTGGCTCCCGCTTCCATCCGGAACACCGGAATTTCCAATTCCGCTGCGTATGTAATCAATTCATCAAAATCCTCTCCATCAGCCGTCGGCGGAAGCAGGAGATTCTCCACTGTAATCCCGTGCGCATTGTTTCCCGCAAAGCCCGGCAGATAGTCTTCCAGATATTCTTCTATGCCGCTGATATGATCGCTGTCAGCATGGGACAGAAAGACATAGTCGAGCCTGCTGATCCCATAATATTTCACCACCTGGCTGATCCGATATTCCCACAGCCCGCTCACAGAGCTGCTCCCACTGTCAATCAGACAGTTTGTGCCATCCGGAAGCTGAATAAGCGCGCCATCTCCCTGTCCTACATCGATACAGGTTACAGTCAGTTCGCTGCGCGGATGGAATGCCAGCAGGCAAAGCCCGGCCGCAATGGCAAAAATCCATGCCGCCGAAAAATACACAAAATGTCTTTCTGTTTGAACCTTCCCCTGTATGCATCGTTTTTTCCCTGAATTTCCTTTAAAAAAATGTGAGATTGCCGCAGCACCAAGCAGCAAACCGTAGTAAAGCGCGATTTTCCACAGTGCCGGATGGCCTGCGACCCAGACCGCTCCCGGCAGCTGCTGTTCAAGCATACAGAGCCATTCAAACAGACCGAGCAGATAATAAACCGGTGCAGCCAGAAAGATCCCCACGGGAACACTGACCAGTCCCACCAGACAGGAGAGCAGCGCAGAACCCATCAGAGCCGACATCAGCGGGATTACGGCGAGATTGATCAGTATACTCCATGGAGCTGTCTGATAAAAGAACCAGAGTGTGACTGGCAGCGTGCCGAGCCAGACTCCCGCCCCGCCGCACAGCATATCCCATATTTTCTCACCGACTCTTAATGTTTTTTCCAAAAATCCGCACTTCGCAAAGAATTGCCCGGTGAGTCGCCTGGTCTGCGCTGATTTTTCGTTTCGGCTTTCTGATCTGTTATCTTTTCTTCCTGTATGTTCCCTCCTCATCCGAAATGGATTGGCCTCCCAAAGCTGCGGCACAAGCAGCGCGATTGACAGGATCGCGCCAAAGGACAGAAGAAACGAAGAGCTTCCTGCGATGCGCCCATCCCCGGCCAGGATCATAGCTGCCGCAATGGCAGCGGCGGTCAGCGTGTCATTTTTCCGCCCCACGATCTGCGAGCCCAGCCAAAGCACGAACATGATACAGGCGCGCACGGCAGACACGCCAAAGCCGGCCATCAGGGCATACAGCGCAACCACAGCCGCCGATGGCAGCGCGGCCAGGGCAAACGGCAGACGGATGCGCCGCAGCAATTTGTAAATACACATCCCAATCATGCTGATGTGAAGACCGCTGATGGAGATGATGTGCGCAATGCCACCCTCCTGATACAGTTGTTTCCACTCCTGCTCCATATAACTCTTCTCTCCCAGGCTGATCGCTGATACTGTACGCGCCGCCTTTTCCTCCAGAATCTGAAGATAGGAATTGCGCAGCATACGGCGAAACCGCGCGAGCAGGCGTGACAGAGAAAAATCACCCTCTGACACAAGAGTGACTCCTGCGCCAGTGACTCTTCCTACCGTATTTTTCGCATAATAATATGCCCGGAAGTCAAACTGGCCCGGATTCCCCGCAGCGGAAAAAGGCTTCCAGGTTCCCGTCACGCGGATCCGGTCGCCAGGCAGCAGATTGTCTGTTTCAATTGTTATCAGGATTTTTAATTCGGAAGATAATGATCCGATCGATTTGTCATTTGTATAAAGAATAATCTGTTTTACAGAAAGGCGTATGCCTTCTGATATGGCGCTGACGTCTGATACAATTCCCTCAAATGTCAGCGCATTGCCTGAATCCGCTGTCTCTGTCAGATATTTTTCTGTCTCAGAAAGCGCCTCATCCCTTTGGGAAGCGCGCATACTCCCCACTACACTGAAAAATACCGCGACCGCCAGACACAGCAAAGCCAGCGGCCGTTTTCTCATTGCCCCACCTTCTATCCTGTCTGCTTTTCACTCTGTCTGAGCCTCGGCGGACGCATCCGCGTCTGCCACTCCGGCGATAGCGCCGTCCACACGTGAGATTGTCCCGTCTGCCGCATAGCCGTCTGCCCCTGCAATGGAGCCGTCCGCACTCATAACCGTCGTATCCGACACACCAGAATCTGCCAGTTCCTCCGTTTCTGAAATCTCCTCGCCGTCTCCTGACACTTCGCCCGCATCAGAAGCATCCTCCGCAGACGCCGCTTCCGGTTCTCCTTCTGCTTCCTCTGCTTCTGCAGCTGCCTCCGTCTCAGATTCCAGGCTTTCTACCTCAATCAGGCTTTCATTTAATACAAACGCCTCGTTCAGGTCTATCTCATCCCAGAACTTCACATTTGACGAACCTTCTATCATAATCTTCACGCTGTCAACATCATCTGCCGTCTCACAGATGGAATTCACGATCGCATACAGAGCGCTCTCCGCAGATGGTGTGTTTTCTGTCGGCTTCTGGTTGAATTCCTCGCTGAAATTGATGGTACAAGTCCCGTTTTTCGTCGTGATATCCAGGATTTCCGCAGAAGAGTTGATGACCGCCATACGGTTCAAATAGTCCGAGCCTGCCATCAGCTGCTCCAGAATCACGCGAACCAGTACCATATTACTTGAATAATCCACATTCCGCACTTCTTTTAACAGCTTTGTCCCGTCCTCATTCGGAAAATACAGAACCAGGGATGTCGTCTGATAAGAGTTAATCCCGCCATTCTTCGTGTCAATAAAGCTTTCCGCATCCATCGCTGCGACCATTTCCCCATTTGCGTCCACCAGCTGCTCTGAATCGACGGTAATCATGATCTTTGTCACACCGGGAATCTGACTGACTGTTTTGACCACCGCGGCGCGCAAAAGAACCTCTGTAATATTATCCATCTCATAGTATTCGCCAGAGAAATCAATCCGCAGTGCGTCAATCCCCCGCTCATAGCCCTGATACGATACCGTCTCCGGAATCACACTGGTATAGACCGCGTCCTCCGGCACCGTCGACATCTGAGCCAGCAGCTCCGTCATCATCTCATCAAAGGTCTCCGCCGCAGGCGAATAACTCACTTCATAGAGGCTTGTACCGGATGAATTCTTATAATAAATAGTATAGCTAATGCTGTCTTCCTTTTTCTCACAGCCGCCAAGAAGCAGCAGCGCGGCAATCAGGACAGGCAGTATGCAAAAAGAAAGGCTTCTTTTTTTCTTCACATGAACCCCTCCGCAAATGTAATATTTTATCTGCTTCCTCACGGCACATACTTCAGCGGAATCCGCACAGTGAAGGTTGTCCCTTCCCCTTCGCGGCTATAGACCTTGATCGCGCCGTGGTGCATCAGAACCGCGCTTCTCGTGATCGCCAGTCCCAGCCCAGTGCCGCCAATCTCCCGTGAGTGAGATTTATCCACACGGTAGAAGCGCTCAAAGATAAGCTCCTGAGATTCCTCTGGAATGCCGATTCCGGAATCCTCCACCCGGATGTAAAAATACTTACCGTCCACGTTCAGAGAGACATGCACCCATCCCCCGTCCCGGTTGTACTTGATCCCGTTTTCAATCAGATTGGAAATCGCCAGCGTCAGTTTTGTCTCATCCACCTCTGCGAGAACCGGTTTAAAGCTTTCCAGCACCAGATCGACGTCCTTCATCCCTGCGATCGGGCGCAGCCTTTTCAAAACCAGCTCGACCAGCTGATTGATATTTGTCTCCTCAATATGAATGTCCGAAGAGCGCTTATCCATCTTTACCAGCGAAAGCAGATCCGATATGATCTTATTCTCACGATCCACTTCCTCCGCGATATCGCCCATAAACTCCCGGTAAAGCTCTACTGGCACATCCTCCTGCGCCAGAAGGGAATCCGCCAGCACCTTCATCGAAGTAATCGGCGTCTTCAGCTCATGCGAGACATTTGAAACAAACTCCTGCCGGGAGTCCTCCTGTGCCTTCATACGCTTCAGCATACGATTGTACGCCTCAGAAAGAAGTTGCGTCTCCGTATAGTCCGGGATGGAAATTTCTTCGTCGTTCACACCGGCGACGTCCTCCAGAGACTGTGTAATCTTTCCGAACGGGCGCGTCAGGATCCTCGACACATAAAAAGCGACGCCCAGAATCAGCACCGTGAGGATCGACTGCAGCTGGAGTACAATCCGGCTGATGCCCGCTTTTCCGTTCGCGATATCCACCGTGGGAACACTGATAATCATAATCCCTTCGGTCTCCCCGGAGTCATCGTTTACGATTGGAATCGTCATCTCCAGGAACTGATTATCTTCGTCGTAATTCGTCGAATTCGTCCCCTGAAACGTCAGAAGCACCTCTTCTGATATAATCACTTTGTCTACATCAATGTCATACGTGTCTTTGATAATGCGAAAATTGCCGTTGACAAGAATCACACGTCCGGAATACAGGGAGGCCATCTGGTCAATCAGGCGATCGACCTGCTCGGAATCATTCCCATGCATATATTCGGACTCTGAGATCTGCTCCAGAATCTGCTGGCACTGCCGCTCCAGAAGCTGCGCCTTCTGCTCAACCGCCTGCGACTCATAGTTTGTCAAAACCGCATATCGCATCAGCAAAACAGGAATCACGCCAACCAGAATAAAAAACAGGAAGATACGTGCCTGCAGACTTTTAAAATATTTTTTTAAGACAGGCTTAATGCTGGAAATAGTAACCCACTCCCCACTTCGTATGTACGTATTTCGGCTCGCTCGGATTTACTTCAATCTTTTCACGCAGGCGGCGGATATGCACGTCTACCGTCCTCACATCTCCCGGATATTCATACCCCCACACGGTATTTAACAGGCTCTCACGGCTGTATACCTTATTCGGGTTAAAGACTAGCAGCTCCAAAAGGTCAAACTCCTTCGTCGTCAGGTTCACTTCCTTACCGGCGACACTGACTCTCCTGCCGTCGCAATCCAGAACAAGATCGCCAACTTCCACAATCTTTCCCTTCGGCTCTGCCGTATTTTTCTGAGAAGTCCGCCGGATAATTGCTTTTAGTCTCGCCTTTACCTCAAGAATGTTAAAGGGCTTTGTGATATAATCGTCCGCGCCGTATTCCAGACCCATAATCTTATCCATGTCGTCGCCCTTGGCCGTCAGCATGACGATCGGCACATCCGAAAACTCGCGGATCTGCTGGCACACCTCCAGACCGTCCAGCTTCGGCAGCATCAGATCCAGCAGGATAATGTCGTATTTATTTTCTTTTGCCAGCCGCACCGCTTCCTCGCCGTCGTAAGCGCAGTCCACTTCCATATCATCCTGCTCCAGGCTGAACCGGATACCCTTTACAATCAGTTTCTCATCATCCACTACCAAAACTCTTTTTGCCATAATAAACTCCTTACAAGCTCTATACTGTTATGAGATCTTTGATCTTCGAGAAGACCCCGCTCTTGATTCCGGAAATATTCTGAATCTCCTCAATCGAAGCAAACGAGCCATGCTCACTTCGGTAAGCAAGAATCGCAGCTGCCTTCGACTCGCCTATCCCAGGCAGCGTCATCAGCTCCTCGGCGGTCGCCGTGTTCAGATTCACCTTTCCATCAGAAATACCCGTATCTCCTTCTCCATTTTCAGCCAACGCCGCGTTCTCGCCGGAGCCACTCTCATCGGCAGCAGCGCCTGCGGCGGCCGGCGTCTCATCACTCATGCCCTCCGGCGAAATGCCGGACGCCTTCAACTGGTCGGTTTCCTCCGCAGAATAAACATAAAGCTTCTGTCCGTCGCTGACCACTGCCGCCTGATTCAGCCACTCCTCATCTGCCTCTGCCAGAAAGCCGCCAGCCTGCGCAATCGCGTCACAGACACGCATATCGCCCCGGATCGGATATACCCCAGGCGCATTCACCGCCCCGCAGACATAAACATATCCAAGAACTGCCTCTGTTTCCGTCTCCGTCCGGGCAAACGTATCTTCCGCCGCTGTTTCCGTCTGCGCGGTCTGACTTTCCCCCGCATTGATCTCCGTCTGCGCGGTCTGATTTTTCTCCGCAATGGTCTCCGTCTGCGCGGTCTGATTTTTCTCCGCGGCGGTCTCCGTCTGCACAGTCAGACCCGCTGTATAAAGCGTACCCTCTTTTGCGCAGCCTGACACTCCGGTCAAAACCACACTTAGCAGGACTGCAGCCAGCCCTCTCTTTCTCCATAACATATACCTTATACGGCCAAAGCCGCTGTTTTCCCGTATACGTTCTTTATTTTAACGAAAAATGAAATACTTTGCAACAGATTTTTTACAGACTCCGGATTTTTTACCATTTAAATATTACAATTCCAATAACAGCCAAAAGCATCCCAAAGATTTTCCGCCACTGCAGCGGCTGCTTTTCTACTCCAAACAGACCCAGCAGCTCAATCCCATACGCGACAATCAGCTGCGCAACGACAATCAGCATCGCCGCGCGCGCGGGACCCAGGCTTCCCATCGCCTTTACCACCGTGATGGTAATAAACGCGCCGATCACGCCGGAAAGAAGCATATATTTCGGCTCCACGAAAGCCAGCGCCGCCGCATTCGTCCGATCCGTAAAAAGCCATGCCAGAATACAGACAAGCAAAGCCGTCAGCTGCACAAAAGCAGACGAGAGCCAGAGACTCGTCTGCTTTGTCATTTCCGTATTAAATACACCCTGCACGCTCATCAACGCACCTGAGAGCAGTGCGATCAGAATTCCCCACATCGTTTTCCTCCTGCATAATGACCGGACAAAGCAGAAAAAAACTTCCGGTTTCCAGAACTTTTTTCTGTAACATCCACCATATTTGTCTGACAGGAGTATGCGCGGTTTTTACGAAATTATTCTGCTGCCGTCTTACGTGAATGCGGTCAAAACGACGCTTCCAGCCGCACCACCATCTCGTCAATATCCTTTTTCTCTATCACCAGCGGCGGCACAAGGCGGAGTACGTTGCCCTCCGCGCTTAAAACGACCAGTCCGTTCTCAAGCGCCCTGCTTACAATCTCGCCGACCGGGCGTCCCTCGACCAGCAGACCCTGCATAAATCCTTTGCCGCGCCGCGCGGTCAGGAAATCATATTTTTCCACCAGCGCATCCAGCCGCGCTTCCAGATAGGGAGTCAGCTCCGACACATGATCAACCACATGGAGCTCTTCAAAAAGATCAAACACCTTTGACACCGCGGCGCAGGCAAACGGGTTGCCTCCGTAGGTCGTCCCATGGTCTCCGGGAACCAGAGAAGCCTTCGCGGTTTTTTCGTTCAGCAAAAACGCGCCCACCGGCACACCGCAGCCAAGCGCCTTCGCACAGGTCATAATATCCGGCTGCACACCATACTGCTGGCAGGCAAACCAGCTTCCGGTGCGTCCCATGCCACACTGTATCTCATCCAGAATCAGCAGAATATCATTTTCATCACACAGGGCACGTACGCCGCGTAAAAATTCCGGTTCTGCGGGATAAATCCCGCCCTCGCCCTGCACGGTCTCCAGAATAATAGCGCAGGTATGCTCTGTTATCTGCGCTTTTACGCTCTCCAGATCGTTGAATTTCGCGAACCGCACCCCGCCCATCAGCGGACGAAAGGCTTCCTGGTAATGTGGATTTCCCGTCACGGACAGCGCGCCGACACTCCTGCCATGGAAGGAGTGCTCCATCGCAATAATCTCATAATTAGCCTGGCACGCTTCGTTCCCTGCGGCATTTTCGCCGGACACCTGCTTTTTCAGGTATGCGTATTTGCGCGCCGCCTTCAGCGCACCCTCAATTGCCTCCGTACCGCTGTTGGTAAAAAACACTTTATCCATGCCGCTCGCCTTTGCCAGCTTGGCAGCTGCCTCCGGAAGCGGCTCATTGTAAAACAGGTTCGAGGTATGTATCAGCTTATCAATCTGGGCTTTCAGGGCGTCATTGTAGGCCTGATTGCCGTAGCCCAGCGCAAAAACCGCGATTCCCGCGCCAAAATCCAGATATTCCTTCCCGTCCACATCGGTCAGGTATACGCCCTCTCCCTTCTCAAACACCACCGGAAACCGGTTGTAGGTATGAAGCACATACTGCTCCGTCAAATCCATATATTCCTGGCTGGTCATTGCTTTCTCCTTCCATCAGCTTTCCTGATAATAACGTTCCTCCCGGTCACCGATAATCGCGGTGCCGATTCCCTTGTTGGTGAAAAATTCCAGCAGCAGGCAATGCTCAATCCTGCCGTCCAGGATATGCACCCTGGAAACGCCCGCTTCAATCGCCGCGATACAGTTCTGCAGCTTTGGCAGCATACCGCCGCCGACATTTCCGCTCGCCAGAAATTCCCTCGCTTCCGGAATCGTCAGTTCACTGATCAGGGAGGTGCGATCGAGCGGATCCCGGTAAACGCCTTCAATATCGGTCAGGAACGCCAGCTTCGCCGCCTTTACTGCCGTCGCGATCGCACAGGCCGCATCGTCCGCATTGATATTATAGGAATGATACTGGTCATCCGAACCAATCGGGCAGATGACAGGTATAAAATCATTATCTAACAGGGTATCAAGCAGCGCGGTATTAACTTCCTTCACCTCGCCAACATAGCCGATGTCTTTCCCGCCCGCCAGCTTTTTGTCTACCCGCAGCACCGAGCCATCCTTGCCGCTGATACCGACCGCTTTCAGGCCTGTTTTTTCCATCATGGAGACCAGACCCTTATTGATCCGGTTCAGCACCATCTCCACGACCTCCATGGTTTCCTTATCCGTGACGCGCAGCCCATTTACAAAATTTGTCTCCAGGCCAACCTTATTGATCCACTTCGTAATCTCCTTGCCGCCGCCATGTACAATGATCGGCCGGAAGCCAACCAGCTTCAGCAGCGCCACATCACGAATGACACTCTTTTTCAGTTCATGATCCACCATCGCGCTCCCGCCATATTTCACAACGATGGTCTTCCCATGAAAACGCTGAATATACGGCAAAGCCTCAATCAGAACGCTGGCTTTCTGCAGCCAGAGCTCCATCTCTGTTGATTCCATATTAAAGTCCTTTCTATCTAGCTGCGGTAATCCGTGTTAATCTTAACATAATCGTAGGTCAGGTCGCAGCCCCAGGCAGTCGCTTTGGCATCGCCCATTTTGATGTCCGCAATGGCGGTCACCGCGCTTTCTGAGAGGATTTCGGTCGCTTTTTCCTCACTGTAATCCGTCGGTACGCCATTTTCAATGATTTTCAGCTTTCCCGCGGCGCTCTCAAACCAGACGTCTACCTTCTCCGGATCAAACTGCGCCCCCGAATATCCCATCGCGCAGAGAATCCGCCCGCAGTTCGCGTCATGTCCATAAATCATCGCTTTGACCAGGCTGGAGGAAACCACCGATTTGCTGATCGTCACAGCCTGCTCTTTGCTCTCGGCTCCGACGACCTTCACCTCAAACATTGCCGTCGCGCCCTCGCCGTCTGCTGCCATTTTCTTTGCCAGATGAGTGTTGACCTCATTCAGCGCCTCCAGAAACGCGGCATAATCTGCATTTTCCTCTGCTATTTCCGGATTGCCCGCCAGGCCGTTTGCCAGCACCAGGCAGGTATCGTTAGTCGAAGTATCACCGTCCACGGAAACCATATTGTAGGTATCCGGCACACTCGTGCTGAGCGCTTTCTGAAGCAGCGGCTGTGAAATGTTCGCATCCGTCGTGATAAAGCTCAGCATCGTACACATATTCGGGTGGATCATACCGCTGCCCTTGCACATACCGCCGACTGTCACTGTTTTCCCGCCCAGCTCCAGCTGCACGGCGATCTCTTTTTTTACCGTATCCGTGGTCATGATTGCTTCCGCCGCAAGCGTACCGCCCTCGGCGTTCTCCGAAAGGAGCGGCTTCATGGCTTCAATGCCCGCGCAGATCTTCGCAATCGGCACCTGCTGGCCGATCACGCCGGTCGACGCAACCAGCACCTGATTTTCCCGGATACCAAACAGACTGGCCGCCTTTGCCGCTGTGTCGCGGCAATAGCCATAGCCCTCCGCCCCGGTACAGGCATTTGCCACGCCGCTGTTTACTATCACCGCATGGGCAGTCCGGTCATTGCAGGCACAGACCTTCCCGTCCTGTTCTGCGACCGGCAGGCCTTTTACAATACACTGATCCCATTTCACCGGAGCTGCTTTTACCAGATTGGTCGTAAACGTCCCCGCCACGCGGCAGGCCGTCTCACTGTAAATCATGGCCATGTCCCTGCCGCTTTTCTTGATTCCGGCCGCAATGCCGGTTGCGCAAAATCCTTTTGCGGCTGTCACGCCGCCTGAAATCCTCTGCATGAATATCCTCCCACTTCCGCTGTCCTCTCCCCCGAATCAGGAGACGGAGCGCTCACATTCTCATCTCTCAAGCGTAACTGCTCCATACCTTCACAGTTACAAAAAACATCCTTTCTGGTTTCTCATTCGTCCTTCATAAAACAGTTTTTCACGGAAACATCGGCGCCAGCCGCAATCCCTCTGCCTCATCCAGCCCAAATGCCAGATTCATATTCTGTACGGCCTGTCCCGCCGCACCTTTTACCAGATTATCCATCGCGCCCATCATGATCACTCGATTCGTCCGCGGATCAAGCTTAAAATTAACATCCACGAAGTTACTGCCCTCTACCCACTTTGTCTGCGGGCAGACGTCCTTTTCCAGGACACGCACAAAATATTCCTTATTATAATACCGGTCATAGACTTCTTTCACTTCCTCATAGGAAACCGCTTTCGTCAGGGACGCATATGCGGTAATCAGAATGCCCCGGTTCATCGGTACCAGATGCGGCGTGAAATTTAACACCACAGGCTTTCCCGCCGCCAGACCAAGCTGTTCCTCGATCTCCGGTGTGTGCCGGTGAGTTGCCACGCCATAAGCCTTGATATTTTCATTTACTTCGCAATAGAGATTATCCGTCTTTGCCCCGCGGCCCGCGCCGGAAGTTCCGGACTTTGCGTCTATGATAATCGTCGCCGGATCAATCAGCCCTTCTTTTACCAGCGGATAGATGGAAAGTGTGCTGCAGGTCGGATAACAGCCCGGATTCGCGATCAGCCGAGCGCCCCGTACCTTTTCCCGGTTAATCTCGCACAGGCCGTATACCGCCTCATCGATAAACTGCGGCGCTTTGTGCGTCATTCCATACCACGCTTCGTATATTTTTACATCCTTCAGCCGAAAATCAGCACTCAGGTCAATCACCTTCGCCCGTGAGAGGATTCCCTCATTGACCAGAGACGCGCACAGGCCCTGCGGCGTCGCGGTAAAAATCACATCCGCCTGATCCGCCAGCTCTTCCATATTGTCATCCATGCACGTCTCGTCCACAAGGCGGAACATATTCTGGTAAATGGATGCATATTTCTGGTTTACATAGCTCCGCGAGCCATACCAGACAATTTCGGCATCCGGATGTCCCAGAAGAAGACGCACCAGTTCGCCCCCCGCATATCCGGTTGCCCCGATAATTCCCACTTTAATCATTCTCATAAACTCCTTCATAATTACATAAGCGTATAAAAATCCCCGTAAGCGCCACTACACTATACTCCTGTGCCGAAAAAATGTAAAGCGTTTTCGGGATTGCATAATTATACATTAATAGTGTATATTATGCAACACCTTTTTTACTTTTGTCTTGATCAAACACCTTTAGTTGAATGTATATTATTCATTATTTTTTATACGAATCCATTTTCCCGCTTGCATAATCTTCTCAGTTGCGGTATATTGGACAAAGGCTACAACCGAATCAGGCCGACAGCGCCAGGGCACATTTCCTGCCTGCCGGTATCGGTATAAAAGGAAACGAAATTTGAAATGTTTCCGCTAATCACGATTGAGGAGGAAATGTATTATGAAAGAAAAGGTAGTTCTCGCGTATTCCGGCGGTCTGGATACGACCGCGATCATCCCGTGGCTAAAGGAAAATTTTGATTACGACGTTGTCTGCTGCTGCATCGATGTCGGACAGGGAAACGAGCTGGACGGCCTGGACGAGCGCGCGAAGCTCTCCGGCGCGTCCAAATTATATATCGAAAACATCGTTGACGAATTCTGCGACGACTTTGTGATGCCCTGCGTCAAAGCCGGCGCCGTATACGAACACAAATATCTGCTTGGTACTTCAATGGCGCGTCCGGCGATTGCCAAGAAGCTGGTAGAGATCGCGCGCAAGGAAAACGCAGTAGCGATCTGCCATGGCGCGACCGGCAAGGGCAACGACCAGATTCGTTTTGAGCTTGGAATCAAGGCACTTGCCCCGGACATCAAAATCATTGCTCCCTGGAGAATGACGGACGTGTGGACAATGCAGTCCCGCGAAGACGAGATTGCTTACTGTGAGCAGCACGGCATCCATCTCCCGTTCGCCGCTGATTCCAGCTACAGCCGTGACCGCAATCTCTGGCACATCAGCCATGAGGGTCTGGAGCTTGAGGATCCGGCAAATGAACCGAATTACGACCATATGCTGGTTCTTGGCGTGACGCCGGAGAAGGCTCCGGAGCAGGGCGAGTACGTGACCATGACCTTCGAAGCCGGCATTCCAAAGACCCTGAATGGCCGCGAGATGAAGGTATCCGAGATTATCAAAGAGCTGAACGCGCTCGGCGGCAAGCACGGCATCGGCATCGTCGATATCGTAGAGAACCGCGTAGTCGGCATGAAGTCCCGCGGCGTATATGAGACACCGGGCGGCACAATCCTTATGGCGGCGCATGAACAGCTCGAAGAGCTGATCCTCGACCGTGAAACGCTTGAGACAAAGAAAAAGCTCGGCAGCCAGTTCGCACAGGTCGTATACGAGGGCAAATGGTTTACTCCGCTGCGTGAGGCGATTCAGGCTTTCGTTGACGTGACGCAGAAGGATGTGACCGGCGAAGTAAAGTTCAAGCTCTATAAGGGCAATATCATCAAAGCCGGGACAACCTCTCCTTACTCTCTGTATAATGAATCGCTGGCGTCCTTTACGACCGGAGATCTGTATGATCACCACGACGCGAGCGGATTTATCACCCTCTTTGGTCTGCCGCTGAAGGTACGCGCAATGAAAAAAGCGGAGTTAGAGAATAAAAAATAAACTGGAAGCTTCTGTGGTTTCGCCTCACATACTGCTTCGGCTGGCGAATATCCTGCATATCATGCGGGATAAGCCGAAGCATTTTTTCGATACGTAAAAATCATTCTTAGGAACTGTGAAGGTTCTGAACAGTTACCATTTTAATCTGCTGGATTCATATGAAGATTTGTGGTTTACAGAAATTAACCCTGCTGGATTTCCCCGGTAAAGTCGCCTGCACAGTGTTTCTGGGCGGGTGTGATTTTTGCTGCCCTTTCTGCCATAACAGCGAACTGATCATGGAAAGTGCCGGAAAGTCAGACCATACTGTCACAGAGTTTTTCTCCTTTTTAGAAAAACGCCGCGGCCTGATTGACGGTGTAGCTGTCACAGGCGGAGAACCGACCCTGCACCATGACCTGCCGGAATTTCTGAGACAGATTCATGAAATGGGATTTTCCATCAAGCTGGATACGAATGGAAATCACCCGGATATGCTTTCCGCCCTCCTGGAAATGGGGCTGGTCGATTACGTAGCCATGGATATCAAAAATGCGCCCTCCCGTTATAGTGAAACGATCGGGAAAGCTAATTTTGACCTCTCCAATGTCTGCCACAGCGCTTCTCTTCTTATGAGCGGAACAGCCGACTACGAATTTCGCACCACCGTTGTCGCGGAATTTCATGACGACACGGTTTTTCCGGAGATCGGGCAGTGGATTCAGGGCGCAAAACGCTACTTCCTGCAATGCTTTGTCGACCGGGATACTGTTTTAAAAGCCGGACTGCATGCCCCGTCAGAAGCTGATCTGCGCCGCTACGCAAAGCTGGTGCAGCCATATGTGCAGAATGTAGCGCTGCGGGGAGTGTAAGTCCGATTCAACTTACTATATTTTGTATACATTTCCAATTCTTTCAACCAGATATTGATTTTCTCTCCCATATGTGCTACAATCTTTGTGTTCGCGCCCTGAAGAAAAAAGATCATCTTCCCGCGCGCGGCAATATCAGAATCGCAGTCATTTATATCAGCATTAAAAACAGGACGAGTGGTCTCAGACGGCATCCAGCGTATGCTTTGCGATTTTGAACAGTCAAATGTCCGTACAGGCACGGCTGCCCGGCTCGCTGCTTCGCGGAATAAGCAGGTTTCTATATGGGAGGTTTTTATGTATCAGGTAAAAAAACGTGACGGCACAATCGCCGAATTTCATATCAATAAAATCAGCGTGGCGATCACCAAAGCCTTTGACGCCGAAGGAAAGCAATATCACCCCAGCATCATTGATATGCTCTCCTTGCGCACTACCGCTGATTTTGAAGAGAAAATAAAGGACGGCTATATTTCTGTCGAAGACATCCAGGACAGTGTGGAAAAGGTTCTGTCAGAGGCTGGTTATGCTGATGTGGCCAAATCCTACATTTTATACCGGAAGCAGCGGGAAAAGCTGCGCAACATCAACTCCACCATGCTCAATTATAAAGACCTGGTGGATGACTATCTCCAGATCAATGACTGGCGCGTGAAAGAAAATTCTACAGTCACCTATTCCGTTGGAGGATTGATTCTGTCCAATTCCGGCGCCATCACTGCCAATTACTGGCTGAGCGAGGTCTATGACAAAGAAATCGCCGATGCCCACCGTTCTGCTGCGATTCACCTGCACGACCTCTCCATGCTGACCGGCTACTGTGCGGGATGGAGTCTCAAGCAACTCATTCAGGAGGGTCTTGGCGGAGTTCCGGGGAAAATCACCTCTTCTCCCGCAAGCCACCTGAGTACGCTTTGCAACCAGATGGTGAATTTCCTCGGTATCATGCAGAACGAATGGGCCGGCGCACAGGCATTTTCTTCTTTTGATACCTATCTGGCGCCTTTTGTTCGCACCGATCATCTGAGCCAGAAGGAAGTCAAGCAGTGTGTGCAGTCCTTTGTCTATGGGGTAAATACGCCTTCCCGCTGGGGTACCCAGGCTCCTTTCTCCAACATCACGCTGGACTGGACCGTCCCGAATGACCTGAAAAATCTGCCCGCGATTGTCGGCGGAAGAGAGCAGGATTTCACCTACGGCGACTGTCAGAAGGAAATGGACATGATCAACAAAGCCTTTATTGAGATCATGATTGAGGGCGACGCCAATGGCCGCGGATTCCAGTATCCGATCCCGACCTATTCGATCACGAAGGATTTTGACTGGAGTGAGACGGAGAACAATCGGCTCCTCTTTGAAATGACCGCCAAATACGGTACTCCGTATTTTTCCAACTATATTAACTCTGACATGGAGCCAAGCGATGTGCGCTCCATGTGCTGCCGCCTGCGCCTGGATCTGCGCGAGCTGCGCAAAAAATCCGGCGGTTTCTTCGGCTCCGGCGAATCGACCGGTTCGGTCGGTGTCGTCACCATCAACCTGCCCCGCATTGCTTATTTGGCCGCGGACGAGGCAGATTTTTACGCACGTCTGGACAAGCTGATGGACATTGCCGCGCGCAGCCTGAAGACCAAACGCACCGTCATCACAAAGCTTTTGGACGCAGGGCTTTATCCTTATACCAAACGTTATCTGGGCAGCTTTGACAATCATTTCTCTACCATCGGTCTCATTGGCATGAACGAAGCCGGACTGAACGCGAAATGGCTGCGCCAGGATCTGACCCATGCAAAGACACAGGCTTTCGCCAAAGACGTACTGAACCATATGCGCACGCGCCTGTCCGACTATCAGGAGCAGTACGGCGACCTTTACAACCTGGAAGCGACGCCTGCAGAGTCGACCACCTATCGCTTTGCGAAGCACGATAAGGAAGAATTCCCGGATATCATCACCGCGAACGAGAATGGCACGCCATATTACACGAACTCCAGCCATCTCCCGGTCGGCTATACGGAAGATATTTTCTCAGCGCTGGATGTGCAGGATGAGCTGCAGACGCTCTACACCTCCGGCACGGTATTCCACGCATTCCTGGGAGAGAAACTGCCCGACTGGAAAGCTGCTGCCTCTCTGGTACGCAAGATCGCAGAGAACTATAAGCTTCCCTACTACACCATCAGCCCTACCTACTCCGTATGCAGTGAGCATGGTTATCTTCCGGGTGAGGTTTATGTCTGCCCTCATTGCGGTAAAAAGACTGAAGTCTACAGCCGCATCACCGGCTACTACCGCCCCGTGCAGAACTGGAATGATGGAAAGTCACAGGAATTCAAGGACCGTAAGACCTATAACATCGGCGCTTCGCGGTTAGAGAAAAAGACGGCTGAACAATCAGATTCTTCGGAAACTGCATCCGGTTCGGCTGACACTGCGGCAGCTGCTGATTCCGTCAACGTCATAACAGCAGCGAAAGATACCGACGCAGAAGCAAAAGCAGTCAAAAATACCGCTGCAATCAGTGCAGATGCCTCGGTGCCAGAGACACCAATGCCCAAAACGCTGCTCTTTGTCAGTTCCTCCTGTCCGAACTGCAAAGCGGCTATTTCCCTGCTGGATCAGAATGCCGTTTCCTATATAAAGCTGACCGCCGATGACAACATCACACTGGTCAACAAATATGGCATCCGGCAGGCACCAACGCTTGTGCTGGTGCACGGAGACAGTTTTGAGAGATACAAAGGGTTATCCGATATAAACGGTTATCTGATGACAAAAAAGGCGTAAGCACACGCCTCCGCCTATCTATGTAATATGCTCATGAGTGACGAGAAATGAATCCTGGACAGGCTTTTCATTCTTTCCGGTCAGACAGACATATGCCTCCTGGGTTGTATCTGTCTGGCCATTTTCTATTTATTCCCGCGAAGCAACGAGCCAAGCAGCCGTGCTTGCACGGATATTTGGCGGCGCTGAACGGTCCTGTGTGCCAGTGGCACACGCTTAGGACCGACCGGAGCGAAGCGTAGACCCAGTGGACGTTCGCTTAGCCCTCGCAGGGTGGCATCCCGCATAAAATGCGGGATATTCGCCGACCGGAACGAAATATAGATGCCGCAGTTTACAAAAAGGTAAGAATCTAACAGCTCCAAATTGCTTGCAAAATAAAGTTGAGCGCGATATACTGAAAGAAATAATGTAGCTGTTCCGAACTGTTACGAAAAATTATTCGAGGTGATTTTATGGCACATGATAAATATATGGCATCGAACTGGCTTTACTGCCCGAAATGCGGCCTGCTCCAGGCCGGTCCTCTTCCGCGCACCTGGACCTGCCCGCACTGCGGCCACGCAGAATGCAGAGAAATTGATTCCTCCTACGGCATCACAAGTTCCAAACGGGAAGAATTCCAGAAAAAACAGACCAGTGGCGAAATTACAGAAGAACAGTTTTTCCACCAGTGGGAAGACTACTGTCAGCCCTTCATTGACGAAGTGGTAAAAAATGACCCGGTGTTTGACTGGGACGCTTACCGCACTACCTCGATCTATTTAGAGGAAAACCGACGGCTCATGGGTGAGAACCCTTCGATGCCGCCGGTCATCCGCTGTCCCTGGTGCGGCTCCTACAACACACAGAAAATCCGCAGGAAGCTTTTTGCTAAAAAAGATAAAAACAATAAATACCACTGTGAACAGTGCGGGAAAGATTTTTAACAGGTAGCGCCGCCCTTCACGTTCTTTTCCAGGATCGCTTTCTTATCAATCTTGCCCTCCAGAAGCTTTTCGCTGACTACATCAAAACCAAGTCTGGTAACCGTGTCAGCGAAACGCTCTCCGGTCAGCCCTTCGTCACGGAACAGCAGGATCGCTTTTTCAACGACATCCACAACCTCTTCCTCCGTAGTGAAAATCCGTGGCAGCGGCTCGCCGTGCGCAATCTTTTTGCCCCAGCGCCCGCCGATATACACGCGGTATCCATCCTGATATTCCAACGCTCCAAAGACGCATTTATCCTTGCAGCGGCCGCAATTGTTGCAGACATTCGGATCGATCTGAATCTTGCCATCTGCCACTTTCGCATGATGGATCGGGCAGGAAGCCTCCACCTTACACTTCTTACATCCACGGCACTTACTGTAATCCACCATCGGAACTCTCTGGCCAACAATCCCCAGGTCATTCAGGTTCGGCTTCACGCAGTTATTCGGACATCCTCCAACCGCAATCTTAAACTTATGCGGCAGCGTTACGCCGTGGTACCCCACATAAAATTTCTCATGCAGACGCTCTGATAATCCAAACGTATCAATCAGGCCATACTGGCAGGTCGTACCCTTACAGGAGACAACCGGACGCACCAGAGAACCGGTTCCGCCGGTCGAAAGCCCATGTTCGTTCAAAAATTCAATCAACGGCTGAATATTCGCGTATTTCACGCCCTGGATCTCCAGCGTCAGACGGGTAGTCATTGTCACTGCACCGGAGCCAAAGCGCTCCGAAGCCTCCGCGATCACGCGATGCTCCTCCGAGGTGATTTTCCCATTGCGCGTAATCACACGGACATTAAACACGTCCGGATAGCGCTTATCCTGCAGGCAGCCCAGTCCTTTCACACGCTTAATCTCTTCTGGAGGCAATGTGCCGGCGAACTCCACTTTTACCGTATTCACAAACGCGCCGCCCTCGAGTGCGCGCGTATTCGTATAACCTAACGCTTTCAGGCAATTCTGAAGGAAATAGCCGCGCTTGCCTTTCGCACAGACCAGAAGCAGCTTCTCGTCCTTTGCAATGCCTTCAAGACTCTTGCCGATCTCGCTCATCCTGTCAACAGAACTGACGACTGCCGAGAGATTCACCCATTTAGCGCCGGGAATAGTCGGCGCCGGATGGACGTCAATCACTCGATAGCCCTTTGCCTTCCCAGCCGCGTATTCCGCCGGCGTGAAGCTCTCATATTTCCTGTTTATCTTATTTTCCAGAATATAACAGGCCTGCACAAACGGATGAATAGCAGTAGAAAACGGCGGCGCATATGCAAAATCCAGCGTATCGAAATCCTCCAGCTTCAGTCCTGCGGAAATACCGGTCACCGCGATGTCTACCATCTTGTCCACCGCGCCTGCTCCAAGCACCTGGATACCCAGCAGCGCGTGTGTCGTTTTATCTGCGATCAGCTTCGTAACAAAGGCAGACGCACCAGGATAATAATGCGCTTTGTCGTCTGTGACACAGGTAGCCGTGATAACATCGTATCCCGCATCGTTTGCCTGTGCTTCCGTAAGTCCTGTCCGCCCCGCGTTCAGATCTTCAGCCAGTCTCACCACACCGGTGCCAAGGCATCCGCCATACGCCGCCTGTGAGCCGGTAAGATTCTTCGCCAGCGCACGGCCGGTAAGATTAGCGGTAGAACCCATTGCAGACCACTGTGCTTTTCCAGTCAGACGGTTATAAACCTGCGCACAGTCGCCTACTGCGTAGATATCCTCCCTGTTCGTCCGCTGATACTTATCTACAACAATCGTTCCGCGGTTCCTCTCAATCCCGGAATCCGCAAGAAATTCCGTCGCCGGACGGACGCCGATTGCCAATACGACCAGATCCCCGTCAAAGCTGCCGACGCTCGTGCGGACACCCGCCGCTTTTTCCTGCCCCAGCACCTCCTCAATTCCGGCGCCTGTGACAATACGCATCCCTTTCTCCTGAAGCTTCCGGCGTATGTAGGCCGCCATCTCCTGGTCAAACAGATTCGGCATGACCTGAGACGCCATATCTACAACCGTAACTCTCAGCCCCTTTGCCATCAGATTTTCCGCAATCTCCAGCCCGATAAATCCGGCTCCCACAACAACCGCGCTGCGGCAGCTATTTTTGTCCACATAATCGCGAAGACCAATCGCATCATCCGGGCTGCGCATCGTAAACACCCCCGGCAAATCCCTGCCCGGCACATTCGGCACAAAAGGTACTGCTCCGGTAGCAATCACCAGCTTATCATAAGACACCGTCTCTCCATCGGCAAAAACAACCGTCTTCTCATCCGCATTTACTGAGACGGCTTCCATCCCGGTGCGTACCTTTACACCAGTCAGTCCTGTAAAGCTCGCTGGTGTATTGACAATCAGATCCTCCCGCGTTTCGATACTGCCGCCCACATAATAAGGAAGGCCGCATCCCGCATATGAGATATCCTTGCTCTTTGTGTAAACAGTCACATTCGCGCCGCGATCCTCGCGCATCAGCTTCGCGGCGGTCTTTGTTCCGGCGGCTACGCCGCCAATCACTACAACGTTCATCCTCCTGGCTCCTTTTCTTACTGTAGATTCCGCTTTGTCCTGTACTGCAAAAACCTGTAGCTTTGTTCTTCCTCCATAGCCAAATATCCGCGCAGGCGCGTCAGCCCGGCTCATTGTTTCGTGGAAGTCAAATACCCCGATGCAAGCATACGGGGCATCAAATTTGTAGCGATGCAAGCATCGGGGTATTTGACCCTCGCGGCAGTCGCCAAATATCCGTGCAAGCACGGCTACTTGGCTCGTTGCTTCGCGGGAATAAACAGCTTCCACTATGTTTTCAAACCTCGCCGGGTGGCATCCCACACTTCGTGCGGGATAAGCCCTGACCACGCAGCAAGTGCGTGGTCGGGTTATGACCAGTAACTACAGACTATCTGCTAATACAAAACCACTCACATTAACAGCTTGATTATTTACCTTCTCTATGATAAAATCCATTTAACAATCTTTATTTATCAATTAGATATTTTTATCAAAGGAGCATACCATGCTGGACTATCGGATCGAAACCTTTCTGACACTATGCGAATGCGGAAGCTACCATCAGGCCGCAGAAATCCTGCACGTTACGCAGCCTGCCATCACGCAGCAGATCCATCATCTGGAAGCCGAATACGGGTGCAGGCTCTTCCGCTACGCGAATCGAAAGCTTGAAAAAACGGATGCCGCCAGCCTGCTTGAAACATACGCCCGCGCGGTTCGCCAACAGGAACAAAGCCTGCGTGAGAAGCTCCAAAAGCAGAGTTCCGTGTATTCCCTTCGAATCGGCGCAACAAAAACCATCGGCGACTACGTCCTTACCGAACACCTTCATCGATTCCTGGACGATCCAAATCACTCTCTGGAATTCCTCGTAGACAATACTGACCATCTTCTGCGGGAATTAGAAGAAAACCGGCTGGATTTTGCTGTGATCGAAGGTTTTTTTGACAAAGAGCGCTTTGACTCCATCCTTTTCTGCCGGGAACCCTTTGTCGGGATCTGTCACAAAGATCATCCTTTCGCGGGCAAAACGATCTCCATCGAAGAACTGCTTGATGAAACAATCATCCACCGTGAAGCCGGTTCCGGCACACGCGCCATCCTTGAGCAGGAGCTGATGAGCTACAATGAATCGCTAAGCCGTTTCAGACACCGCATCTGCATCTCCAGCTTCAAAATAATCCTGGATCTGGTACGCGAAGGATACGGCATCTCCTTTGTATACAATGTACTCGCAGACAGCGATCCTGCTCTGGGTAAATTCTATCTACAGGGCGGACAGATGATGCGTGAATTCAATATTGTCTACCTGAAAGGCACCGGGCAAAGCGAAAAAATCAGATGTTTTTTCGGGGAAACCGCCTTCTGATAAACCGTATCAGAAGACCTTGCGCAGAATGCGCAGAGTCTTTCCTCAAATCTGACGATAACTGTGATTGCCACTCGTTCATTTTCCAATGACGACGTTGTGATCCGCTTCACACCTGCGAAAAAAATATTTTATGCACATTTTTTCAATATATCAGACTTATATTCATTCTTTCTGCTTCGGGAACTTTTTTCATCGAAACTGTAA
>JAJPXX010000235.1:0-1757 GCA_021205225.1 Lachnospiraceae bacterium | reverse complement strand
TGTAATCATCCGTCCAGAACGTTTCACTTTCCGATACCTGCATCTTACGAGAATTCATGCATAGCCGGAAAACGAAAAAAGCCTGACAGCTGTCACTATGCTTTTTCACCGGCCACGGTGTCTCCTCACGCAAAACCAATAAATCTTCCATAGTGGTTTGAAGCAGCTTGCTAAGCGCAAAAAAATTATTCAGTGTTGGCAGGCATTTCCCATTAAACCATTCATAAACAGCCTGATTCGACGTCAGTCCCAGGCAGCGCTGTATTTCCTGCACAGATATATCCTTTTGGCGGCTCAGATTTCGGAGGCGTCTCCCCGTTTTTCCTGTATCAATCAGCGGATATCCGCACTCCTTCGCAGTCATCACCCACTCTCCAGTCTTCTCTATGCAAACCAACTGCTCGCACACTCTTCATTTTACTTCCGTCTTCGATAGCGAAATCCGTATTCTTCTTTTAATCTCTCCCATATCTCAAACGCAACCGGACAGACACTTACAACATCCAGCACACTGTACAGACTGCCCCACCGATCTGGCTGATCCGTGTAAGGGAACTTTTTGCAGTTTTCCGGCTTACACTCCCCAAGGATACATTCTCCCGTCTCATCCAGAAAATCACAGGGGACATGCAGGGTCGTATAATTTCCTTCCCAGTCAGCTTCCGGCTTTAGATACTGCCTGATAAATCCCTTTACACTCCGCCCAAGCTTTGCCGCATCCTGCCGCAGATCCCCCTCCGGGATAGTCCCCGCATACTTCGTACAACAGTTGCGGCATTTGCTGCAGTCATAATTTCGAAACAATTCCTTATGCAATGCCAAAAACTGCTCATCCAGTTCCTCTTCATTCGCATGAATTTTCAAAAAGGTACGAAACGCAAGATTCTCATTTTCCTTTTTCTTCGCCTGAAACTCTACTTCCCTTGGCTGTAACATATCCACACCTCACTCATACATCAATCATCTCTTCATCCGCCCATCACAAATGGCAATCCCTTAAAATCCAGACGCCATCCATTTCTTTCAGGAGGCTTTCGCCTGCTTCAAACACCGGCAGATTTCGTCCCATCCACTTTTCCAAACCGCTTCAATGAACCAAGATACAAATCCTTCGGCTTTTTCTCCGTTTCCGTCAGTTCAAATATTCTCGCTACCGCTTCCTCATACTCTGAACCCGCAAAAAGATCCTCTATTTTCTTTTTCAGACGCTCCCTCTCCTGATATTTCGCATACTCCTTTCCAATACTGACCTGTGCGGTCGCCGCGGAAATCAATTTTCTCCGGACACTGTTCTCATTTGTCGCGAGAATGCCATCCCCCTTTGCTCAAAAACATCAGCAACATCTGACGGTATCTCGTTCTATTGCCGAATATATCTTCCTCTTTCTGCACTGCATTTCTGCATTTCAATCACCATATCTACCCTCTTTTTCTTGCCATCGATTGCTCATGCATCCTGTCTATGAATACATTATATACTATCAGTTTCCAGTATTCCACTCCCGGCTCATAGTCCGTGATTATGCGTAATAACTTCTTTGGGATTCAAGATAAAATTTATCTGATTTCAATAATTCTAGTAAAGCTTTCTGATTTTCTCAACCAATTCCATATCTGCCGGAAGCCACTCCACACTATACAGTTAATCTTTCGACAGCCATCTGGCAGCCTCATGCTCTCTTAGCACCAGATCTCCCGAAACAACCTCTGCCCAGAAACAGTCCATTGACAAGTGAAACGCTGGATAATCATACTCG
>JAJPXX010000234.1 GCA_021205225.1 Lachnospiraceae bacterium | reverse complement strand
TTTATAACCTTATTATTTTTTAACAGATCAGAACCGAAGCGTAGACCTGCGGCCTGCTGTTTTAAAACAGACTTATCCATCCCGTTAGCTGGCGCGTTCCGAGTATATTCCCTTTTGTGCCAAACAGTTAAGCATATACTCCAGCATCCGCTCTTCCTCATATGCGAACTCATTTTTATTCACCCATGTGACATCCCGCTCCCGGCGGAACCAGGTGAGCTGGCGTTTTGCAAAGTGGCGCGTGTCCCGTTTGAGGACGCGCACCGCTTCTTCAAGGGAGTACACCCCTGCCAGATAATCAAGCAGCTCCTTATATCCCAGCCCCTGCATGGAAACCATTTCATGCGTGCAGCCAGCTGCCTGCAGCCGTTTCACTTCCTCCAGCAGCCCATCCTCTATCATTTGGTCGACCCGGCGGTCAATCCGCTCATAGAGCCGGGCACGGTCATCATTTAATACGAAATAGACGAAATTATAGGGCGATTCCTTCTGTCTTTCTTCTGCATTGTGCTCTGAAATCTTCTCTCCTGTCGCGTGATAGAATTCCAATGCGCGGATGACGCGTTTTACATTATTTGCGTGAATTGCGTCCGCAGATTCCGGATCGACCGCGCGCAGCATATCGTGAAGCACCTGAGGATTCTGCTCTGCCGCGAGTGCCTCCAGCTTTTCCCGGTAAGCCATGTCAGAGCCATGCTCCGTAAAATCAATGCCATACAATACCGCCTGAATGTAAAAACCGGTGCCGCCCGTCAGAATGGGTATCCGGCCGCGTTCCTGAACCTCACCGATGTATTTTTGCGCAAGCTCCTGAAATTTCACTACATGAAATTCTTCCCAGGGATCCAGCTCATCAATCAGATGGTGCCGAATTCCCTGCATTTCCTCTGGGGTGACTTTGGCGGAGCCGATGTCCATGCCCCGGTAGACCTGCATGGAGTCCGCAGAGACAATCTCTCCGTTTATGCGCTTCGCCAGTTCCACCGATAAATGCGTCTTGCCGACAGCCGTAGGGCCGGTAAGTATGATCAATGGCTGTTTTTCCTGATTCCTGGTTTCCACTTTTTACACAATCCTCTTAAACTTCTTTTCCAGCTCATATTTTGACATCATGATAATCGTCGGCCGTCCGTGCGGACAGTTGTAGGGATTCTCCAGAGAAAGCAGCTCGCCGATCAGCGTGTCAACCTCCGCCGTGGAAAGGCGATGATTTCCTTTTACAGCTGCCTTGCAGGACATAGAGGCTATTTTTTCCCGGATCGACTGATCCGAAGCACGCTCCGAGACATCCGTCAGCCCGTCCAGCATTTCCAGAAACAGCGATCCCTCCGCAATACCGTAGAGATTGCCGGGAACCGCACAGATCGCATACTCTCTTCCGCCAAAGGGTTCCACCTCGAAACCGACCTCGGTAAAACGCTCCATGTGTTTTTTCAGCATCTCCTCCTCCTGCATGGAAAGGGAGACAATGATAGGGGGTGTGATCATCTGCGAGGTCTGTTTTTTCTCGGCAAGATTTTTCATAAAGCGCTCATAAAGTACCTTCTCATGCGCCGCATGCTGGTCAATGATATACATATTATCCTGAAACTCCACAATCCAGTAGGTGTCGAACACCTGACCGACCAGCTTGTGGCGTTTGATATTCTGCTCGCTTAGAAGCTTATCGTCAAAGAGCTCCATCTGTACGGGCTTTCCCGCCGGAGCGCCTGCATTTTGTTCTGAAGGTTCCGTCAAAGGAGCTTCCGAATCCGACCGTATACCTGAGAGTTCATCATTTTGGGGCTGCTCCGAAACAGACCCGGACGAAGCAGAGGCTTCCACCGCACCGTTCAGAATGGTTCCTGTGACTGGTTTTAAAACGCCGGGCTTTTTATCAGGCATGCGGAAATCAGTGGCGGCAGCAGAATGTCCCGGGTACTTCGGCTCATAAGGACTTGTGGATTCTGCTAATAACTGGCTGCGCACTTTCTCAAACGGTTCCGGATAGCGAAAATGTTTGGTGTTCTGCTGCGCTTTCTCACTTGAGTTTTCAGGGCTCTTCCCTTGCGATAATCCGCCTCCGGCCGTCACTGTCTGATTGAAAGAATCGACCGTATCTTTTGTAACTTTTCCTGAATCCGAAGCAGGGATATCAGCGTTCATCCGCTTCTCAGTCTTTGTTTTATTTTCAATCGTGAATTCCGGAATCAGTTCCCGGTGGATCAGCCCTTCTTTGACCGCGTTGTACACCTGCTCGTAAACGAAGCTCTGGTCGGCAAAGCGTACCTCCATCTTGGTCGGATGGACGTTGACATCCACCTGATCCGTGTCAATCTCCAGCATCAATACCGTGAGCGGGTAACGATGGCTCATCATAAAGGGCTTATAGGCATCCTCGATCGCACGGGCAATAATCGAACTGCGGACATATCTGCCGTTGACAAAGTAGTTTTCATAGTTCCGGTTCCCCCGCGAAATCACCGGCTTGCCAATATAGCCGCTGATGCGGACAGGACCGTTTTCTTCCTCCATTCGATGTAATCTCCCGGCCATATACGCCATAGATGATATCCTTCATCTTGCCGTTGCCGGAGGTATGCAGCTTCGTATCCTGATTGTTGATAAACTTAAAGGCAATATTCGGATGCGAAAGCGCCAGCCGTTCCATCAGATCGCTGACATATCCGGCTTCCGTTGTGGCGCTTTTTAAAAATTTGCGGCGGGCGGGTGTGTGATAAAACAGATTCCGCACCAGAAAAGTTGTCCCCTCAGGAGCGCCGATCTCTTCCAGAGACTTCTCTGCGCCCCCCTCAATCACATACCGCACACCAAGCAGGCTGCCCGGCGTCTTGGTGATCATCTCTACCTGGCAGACGGCGGCGATACTGGAGAGTGCCTCACCCCGGAATCCGAGCGTTCCGGATGTAAGAAGATCTTCCACGGTGCGGATTTTGCTGGTCGCGTGACGAAGAAATGCCGCCTGCACCTGATCCTTAGGGATACCGCAGCCATTGTCTGTAATGCGGATCAGGGAGATACCGCCGTCCTTGATTTCGACCGTGACGGCATTCGCACCCGCATCCACCGCATTCTCGACCAGCTCCTTAACGACCGAAGCCGGACGTTCCACCACCTCACCGGCAGCAATTTTATCTATGGTGTCCTGGCTGAGCAGGGAAATTGTATTCATATTTGCAGCCTTTCTTTATTGCTCCCACCGGTTTTTCAGCTTGCTCTGCAGCCGGTACAGCGTATTCATTGCATCCATCGGCGTCATGTTCGGCACATCAAGCTCCTGCAGCTCTTTGAGTACATCGGCGTCGCTGACAGTGTCAAAGATTGTCATCTGGTTCAGCTCGACCGGATCCGGTTTTTTCGTGCGCACCTTTTTGTTTTTAGGCGTCTGACTTGCGCTCTCCTGTACATGAACGGTGATGTCCGCATTTGAGAGTTCCTCCGCGAGCTCCCTTGCGCGGTCCGTAACACTGGCGGGAACTCCGGCCAGACGTGCGACCTGGATGCCGTAGCTTTTATCCGCGCCGCCGGGAATGATCTTTCGCAGAAAGACAATGTCGTCACCCTGTTCTTTGACCGCAATGCAGTAATTGTTCACACCCGGAAGCTTTCCTTCCAGCTCGGTCAGCTCGTGATAGTGTGTCGCAAACAGCGTCTTCGCCCCAAGCAGCTTTGGATTACTGATGTGCTCGATCACCGCCCAGGCAATGCTTAAGCCGTCAAAGGTGCTGGTTCCGCGCCCGATCTCATCCAGGATCAGCAGGCTGTTCTTTGTCGCGTTGCGCAGGATGTTCGCTACCTCAGTCATCTCGACCATAAAGGTACTCTGTCCGCTCGCCAGATCATCAGAGGCGCCGACGCGCGTGAAAATGCGGTCAACCAGCCCGATTTTGGCGCTGTCCGCCGGGACAAAGCTGCCAATCTGCGCAAGCAGGACAATCAGGGCACTCTGCCGCATATAGGTAGACTTTCCGGCCATATTCGGCCCGGTGATGATAGAAACCAGATTCTTTCCATTGTCCAGATGCGTATCGTTGGCAATAAACATATCGTTGGGAATCATCTGTTCCACTACCGGATGGCGGCCGTTTTTGATGTCAATCGTGCCGCGCTCATTGATCTGCGGCTTTACGTAATTATTGCGCTCCGCAACCAGGGCAAGGGAAGCAAACACATCCAGCCCGGCGATGGCCTTCGCAGTCTCCTGGATACGCACAATTTGCTCCGCCACCTGGCTGCGCACCTCGACATAGAGCGCATACTCCAGGGATACCAGCCGGTCCTCCGCGCCGAGAATCGTATCCTCCAGCTCTTTCAGCTCCGGCGTTATGTAGCGCTCCGCGTTGGTCAGCGTCTGCTTGCGCATAAAATAATCCGGCACCATATCCTTATAGGAATTGGTGACTTCCAGATAATACCCAAATACTTTGTTGTATTTTACCTTGAGATTTTTGATTCCGGTCTTTTCCCGCTCCTCGGCCTCCAGCTTTGCCAGCCAGCTTTTTCCATCGTTCTTAGCGCTTCTAAGCCGGTCAACCTCTTCATTATAGCCGTCCTTTATGATTCCGCCCTCACGGATGATAATCGGCGGCTCGTCAAGGATCGCCCGCTCGATCAGCTCATGAACATCCTTCAGTTCATCAATCTGCTCCTCAAGAGTGCGGAGCAGGGGCGCCTGCAGGCTTTTCATGATGTATTTGATGTGCGGCAGCATCGACAGCGAAGTCTTAAACGCGATCATATCCCGCGGATTGGCCGTCTGGTAGCTGATGCGGCTGATCAGACGCTCCAGGTCATAGATCGGGTTCAGATACTCCCGCAGCTCTTCCCGCGTAATCGCGTTATTTTTCAGCTCTTCTACCGCGTCCAGCCGCGCCGTAATTTCCTCTTTCTCAATCAGCGGCTGCTCCACATATTTGCGCAGCAGACGCGCGCCCATCGCTGTCCGGGTCTTATCGAGCACCCACAAAAGCGAACCGCGCTTTTTCTTCTCCCGCAGCGTCTCGCACAGCTCCAGATTTCGTCTGGTCGAGCTGTCAAGCACCATATATTTGCCGATGGAATACGGTACCAGCCGCGTCAGGTTCGCAATGGATGTCTTCTGCGTCTCCATCAGATATTTCAAAAGCGAACCGGCCGCGATCACGCCGCAGCTATAATCCGCAATGCCCAGCCCTTCCAGCGCGGATACATGAAAATGCTCCTTCAGTACCTTGGTGCAAAGCTCATCGTCAAAATACCAGGCATCCAGGGAAAAAATCGTGATGCCAAGCCGCTCCCGCATATCCTCCAGGTCAATGCCGCTGACATAAAATGCCTGGTTGCAGATGAGCTCTTTGGGGGAGAATTTGATGATCTCATCAAACAGCTTCCGCTCACTGTCCAGCTCTGTCATCAGATACTCTCCTGTGGTAATGTCAGCGATCGAAACGCCGTAGCGATCCGCCATATAAAAGACACACATCAGGTAATTGTTCCGCGTTTCATCCAGTGCCTGAGAGTCCAGATTGGTGCCAGGTGTGACAATCCGTATGACCTCCCGCTTCACAAGCCCCTTGGTCAGCTTCGGATCCTCCATCTGCTCCCCAATCGCGACTTTATAACCTCTGGAGACCAGCTTATTCAGATAGCCGTCCACCGCATGATAGGGCACCCCGCACATGGGCGCACGCTCCGCCATCCCGCAATCCTTCCCGGTCAGCGTCAGTTCCAGTTCCTTCGATACAATCTGCGCGTCGTCAAAGAACATCTCATAAAAATCGCCGAGTCGGTAAAAAAGGATGCAGTCCAGGTATTGCAGTTTTGTCTGCAAATACTGCTGCATCATCGGAGTCAGCTGCGGCATCAGCTCCCGAATCTTCTCTTCTGTCATGAAGTCATTTCCCCCATATAATAAAATCCTTTGCACTCGGTCAGGTGTACGTTGACAATCTGTCCGATCAGCTCCTCTGTCCCCGGAAAATGTACAAGCAGATTGTTCGAGAGGCGGCCGGTAACCAGTGTGTCGTCATGGTCATTCACCGATTCCACAAGTACCGGAAGCGTCTGGCCTTCCACCTTCATCGCCATTTCCTGTGAAATAGTCTGTACCAGAGCCAGGAGACGGTTAAATCGATCCTTCACCACATCCTCCGGCACCTGGTCTTCCATCACAGCTGCGGGAGTACCGGTTCGTTTTGAATAAATAAAGGTAAAGGCGCTGTCGAAACGCACCTGGCGCACGACGTCAAGGGTTTCCTGAAAATCTTCCTCCGTCTCTCCCGGAAATCCGACAATAATATCCGTTGTAATGGAGAGATCCGGAATCTCCCGGCGCAGCTTCGCAGCCAGTTCCAGATACTGTTCCTTCGTATAGCGGCGGTTCATTTTTTTCAGAATGCGGCTGCTGCCGGACTGCAGCGGCAGATGCAGATGATTACAGATTTTCTTTGAATGCTTCATTACATCAATCAGCTCATCCGATAAATCCTTCGGGTGGGAGGTCATAAAGCGGATGCGTTCAATCCCCGGCACCTGCTCCACCATCCGCAGAAGCTCTGCGAAGGAAACCGGTTCCTCTGCTTCAGCCGAAACAGCATTTTGAACACTGTCATCCACAGAGAACTGTTTTTGCAGGGTCTTCCCGTAGGAATTGACATTTTGCCCGAGCAGCATGACCTCTTTTACGCCGTCCTTTGCCAGCCGTTCCACTTCACAGAGAATATCTTCCGGCCGGCGGCTGCGTTCCCGTCCGCGCACATAAGGGACGATGCAGTAAGTACAGAAATTATTACAGCCATACATGATATTCACACCGCACTTGAACGAATAGGTACGGTCTGCCGGAAGATCCTCAACAATCTGATCCGTATCCTTCCAGATGTCAACCACCATATCTGTTTTCGCAGGAGACTGCTGCATCTGTTCCGCCCGCTGCTGCCGTTCCAGAACCTCATACAGCAGTTCCGCGAATTTATAAATATTGTGGGTGCCAAAGACTAGATTGACAAAGCGATAGCTCTTGCGCAGCTTCTCCACCACGTCCGGCTCCTGCATCATACAGCCGCACAGGCCGATGATCATATGCGGATTTTTCTTTTTCAGATTCGAGAGAAGCCCCAGGTGCCCATAAACCTTCAGATTCGCGTTCTCGCGAACCGTACAGGTATTATAGAGAACCAGATCCGCTTCCTCACTCTCCGTCTGCTGGTAACCGATTTCTTCCAGAATGCCGCGCAGCTTTTCGGAATCCTTGGCATTCATCTGGCACCCGAAGGTAGTAACATTAGCGATCAGATGCCGCTCGTATTCCAGTTCTCTCTCTTTTATCATCTCCCTGCATTTTGCCATAAAATAATACTGGCGCTGCGGTTCTTCTGTCGGCGGCTTGGCCGCTGTGTCTATCGTATCCAAAATACCGCTGTAATTGGTATCTGGTTTCATAATTTCGTTATTTTTCATTATTACGCTCCGAGTTTTTTCTTATATGGTTTTCGCTCTGCTTCGCTTTCATCTGAACGGCTGATAAAATTCCTTACATCCTTATCGACTGGAATTATAACATAATCTTTTTCGAACGACAAGTTTACTACGCAAAGCTCTGCTGCGCGGCAATCAGGTTCTGCCGGTCAATCACATTTTCCCCTTTCATCCGAAAAATCGTAACTATTCATAACAGACGCCCGATTTTGCTTCGCTCTACGATAACACAAATGCGAATTTATTACAATTGCCAGTTTAGAAAAACTGACTTTGAAAAGAGTACCTATATTTGAAAAATTCTATTTCAACAGCTTTCCCGAATGACAAGACGGCTCGGAAACTCTACACGTATTTTCTCAGTATGTCCTTTTTGAATCCGGTCAAGCAGCACTTTCACAGCCATCTTCCCCATGTCTTCATGTGGAATATGAACGGTCGTCAGAGACGGCATGACTTCAGAAGCGGCTTTAATATCATCAATAGATATGATCGCCGGCATTTTTGCGTTTTTTTTATTCGATATACCTGAAGCGCGCCATTCTTTCCAGCCCTTAAGGGCACCGATGGCTGTCGCATCATTGGCGCAGAACACAGCGTCCACGATACTGTTCTCTCTTTTCCTCTCTAACAGCTTTTTCATTGCATCGATGCCGCTTTTTTCGGTCTGATTGGTCGGAATGATACTTGCATAGTCCATTGGAAGGCTGTGCCGAATCATTGTATCACAGTATCCTACATAACGATCCTCGTAAGAGCAATCGCCAATGTAGCCGATCTGCCGGTATCCCTTGCCGATCAGATATTCCATCGCGCACACCGCGGCGGAACGTCCGTCACAGATGATTTCATCCAGCTCAAACTGCGTCGGGTTCCGGCTGACTGAGACAATGTTTTTGCTGTATTTCTTCATAGCGCTGAGCGTCTGCGGCGAGAGGCGCCCCAGGATAATGTATCCATCAGCTTTTTCACTGGAAAGCTCCTCCATGTGCAGCTCCGAGAAGAAAAGTCTGCTGATTGTGCAGCCGCTGGCAAATGCCTCCTGTTCTACGCTGCGAAACAATTCTCGAAAAAAGGGATCATCATCCAGAGAATGAAACCGTTCCAGAATCACGGCCAGCCTTCTGGCCGGAACCGGAGTTTGGCAGTTCTGGCCGAGCTTTAGATTACGCGCATTTTCGTTTGGCACATAATGGATTTCCTCAGCGGCTGCCCATATTTTATTTTTTATTTCTTCAGAAGCACAATTGTAATCCCGGTTATTTAGCACTCTTGACACGGTAGAGACGGATACGCCGGTCATTTCAGCGATTTTTTTTAATGACATACGGTACCTCCTGCGGCATGAAAACGTTTGTGTAATTACAGCTTTAAAAATTGAACCAAACCGTGTATGATACAGCTTATTATAAAAAACAAGGTGAAAAAAGACAAGCAGAAAGGTGATATTCGTATGAATAAATTTGTCGAAAACGTTTGCACGAAAGCAAGATTAAAGCAGACTTCCACTCGAAAAGTACTTCCGATTCGGTGGATTGCGTTTTTTATGGCTGCTCTCCTCGGACTCACTGGCTGTTCTTCCCAGAGTTCGGATTCTTCTTCCGATATCAATGCGAATTCTGAAACAGTCGAAGTGCGGATGGCATATTTTCCAAACATTACCCACGCGCAGGCGCTCGTGATGAAAAATGAAGGGACGCTGGAAGAAACGCTCGGTGAAGGATTTGAAGTATCCTGGACATCCTTTACGGCAGGATCTTCTGAAGTAGAGGCACTGTTCGCGCAGGAAATTGATATCGGTTATATCGGACCTGTACCTGCGATCAATGGCAATGTCAAATCTGACGGAGACGTCGTTGTGATCGCGAATGCAGCAGATGCCGGCGCGGTGCTCGTGGTGAGCGCGGATTCTGGAATCACTTCCGTTGCTGACCTGGATGGAAAGACGGTTGCCATTCCGCAGACGGGAAACACGCAGCATCTGTGTCTTCTGAACCTGCTTTCCCAGAATGATCTCTCCCCGGTTTCTGATGGCGGCACGGTGGAAGTAGTAGCCGTAGATAACTCAAATCTGCAGAATATGTTTGATCAGGGCAGCATTGACGCCGCTCTTGTACCGGAACCGTGGGGAACGATTCTGACTTCATCCGATAATATTGATCTATTGCTGGATTACGAGGATATTTATTATTCCGGCAATTATCCGGTTGCCGTCATTGTAGTGCGCAAGGATTTTCTGGAGGAATATCCGGAAGTAGTCGAGACCTTTTTACAGGTACATATCGATACGACTGAGGCCATCAATGCGGATCTGGACAGCTCCGTTGACGCGATGATTGAAGAAATCAATGCAGTCACGGGAACATCTTATGAGAAGGATGTCATCCTGAGCGCATTTTCCCGCACGACGCTCACAGTAGAGTTAAATGAAGACGCGCTCATGGATTTCGCAGAGATTTCTCTTGAACAGGAATTCATTGATGAAATGCCTGGTGACTCGCTCGTTGATCAGTCCATACTGGAAAGTCTTCTGAGTAAAGAATAGGAATCTGTGAATCATATCAGGAGTCATATACTCCGGGCATCAAATTTGCGGCAATGCAGGCATCCGGGTATTTGTCTCCGCTTCGCAGGAATTAATATAAACGCTATCCAAATGTGATGCAGTTGAAAACCATAAAAATATTAAGAGGAAACAAGAATGTCGTTAGAATTAAAAAATATCAGTCGTTCTTTCGATAATTCCGTTAGAGAAACTCTGAAGGATATTTCTCTGACGGTGGAAGACGGAGAGTTTGTCTGCTTTGTAGGACCTTCCGGCTGCGGAAAATCGACCCTGCTGAATATTGTCGCCGGACTTGACCAGCCTTCCTCCGGCGAGCTTTTTATCAATGGAAAAGCGATTACCCAAGCTGGCGCAGATCGGGTTATGATGTTTCAGGAGCATGCGCTGTATCCCTGGCTCAATGTAATTGATAATGTAAAATTCGGGATGAAGCTTGCCGGGGTTCCAAAGGAGGAACAGAACCGGCGTGCCGAGCGTTATCTGAAAATGGTGCGTCTCTGGGAATTCCGGGACTACCGGATCCATGAGATTTCGGGCGGAATGAAGCAGCGAACCGCGCTGGCCAGAGCTTTGTGCCTGAACAGCCCGATTCTTTTGATGGATGAGCCTTTTTCTGCTCTGGATAAGCAGACGACAAATAAGCTCCGCGCAGACCTGGAACAGATCTGGGAGGAAATGAAAAAAACGATTCTCTTTGTGACGCACAGTGTGGAGGAAGCGGTGTTTCTCGCAGACCGCATCGTTATTCTTTCTGATAATCCGGGGTGTATCAAGGATATTTATACGGTTGACCTGCCGCGTCCGCGCCAGATTGACTCGCCGGAATTTCTGGCGGCCCGCCATAAGATTCTATCCAGTGTGGAAAGGGAGGTGGAAAAGTTTGCAAAAGAAGAATACGACCAGTAAGAACACACCAGGAAAAATTATTTCCTGTATCTGCTTCTATCTCCTGCTTATCCTTCTGTGGCAGGCAATTTATGTTGTTGGCACCGGGATGCTTGGCTGGTGGAAATCCTACGCGATGCCATCTCCCCTCGGAGTCATCCAAAGTCTGAGAAAGCTGATTCTCAATGGAACCCTCTTTCAGGCCGTGATTTACAGTCTGCGCAGAGTGCTGATTGGCTTTGTGCTCTCTCTTCTGATCGGCGCGATACTGGGATTGCTGATCTCTGCCTCTTCCTTTTTAAACCGCTGCCTGAAGCCTCTGTTGAATGGATTCCAGTCGCTGCCAAGCGTCTGCTGGGTTCCCTTCGCCATTCTCTGGTTTGGCCTGAAGGAATCTGCGGTACTGTTTGTTGTCGTAATTGGCTCTACCTTTAGCGTAGCACTGGCAATCGAAAATGCGATTGCCTCCATCCCACCCATCTACAAACGGGCGGCGGCGACCATGGGCGCGAATCCGCTCCAGATGTATAAGGATGTCATTTTCCCGGCAGCGCTGCCAGGTTTTCTTGCGGGACTGCGGCAGTCCTGGTCCTTTGCCTGGAGAGCACTGATGTCAGGCGAGGTCATGTCCTCTTACGTCGGCCTGGGTTATTCCCTGATGACAGGGCGCGATATGGCGGATATCAACCAGGTGACCGCCGTGATGCTCGTCATTATCGTAATTGGAATTCTAATCGATCGGTGCGTATTCTCTGTTTTGGAGCATCGGGTTCTGAAAAGCCGGGGACTGTGATTAGCGGGAAAAAAGCAGAGGGCATTTCGTTCCTCTGCTCTTTTTTCGATTTTATGCGCACGGCCGCGCAAGGAATATTTCTGGCTAACGCCGGACGCGGCCGACGCAGACGATTAGGAGGCAGAAAGCCGCCCCCTGCTCGATTATTTTAAAACTACAGATGGAAACAGCCCCGCATCGGTGTGCGGAAGGAAGCAGCTTGCCACAAATTCATCCATATAGGTTGGCTCGTTGCTGAGTTCGAGATAGGTCATGTTATGGGCTACCTCTGATACCTTTGCCTCTGCTTCTTTGGAAAGCAGAATTGCGTACGCGCCGGAGAGAGACGAATTTCCGATATAAGTGAATTTGTCCATTTCGATATCCGGGAACATACCGATCGACACAGCGTTACGCATATTGATGCCGCTGCCGATACCGCCTGCCACATACACATGGTCAATCATAGATACGTCAAAATCCAGGGACTGCAGCATAACACGGATCGCGGAGAAAATTGCACCCTTCGCGCGGATAAAGCTGTCTATATCTACTTCTGTGATTTCGATATCTTTCACAGACGCAGCATCCTCTCGAAAGACTAATACAAAGCTGCCCATGCCATACTGGTCATGGCGTATGCGATCGCCTTCACGGATAAATTTCCCCTTCGGGCTGATAATACCGCAGCGGTATAGCTCACTGATAACATCAATAATGCCGGAGCCGCAAAGTCCCACCGGCTTTTGTCCCTCATCTCCAACTATGGTAAACGTCGGTTCCATGGTATCCTTATCGATCACACATGCCTCGATGGCGCCGTCTGTCGCGCGCATTCCGCAGCTGATATCGCCGCCCTCGAACGCAGGGCCTGCAGAGCAGGCACAGCTCATCATAAAGTCAGAATTGCCGAAAACTAACTCGCCATTTGTACCAAGGTCGATAAACAGGGACATTTCTTCTTTATTCCAGATCGTGCTTGCGAGTGTACCGGCCGTAATATCACCACCGACATAGCTTCCGATGTTTGGTGAAATCAAAACAGGCGCGTGCGGGTATAGATTCAAGCCCAGATCACATGCCTGAACCGAATCTGTCTCAAAGAAGGTAGGGATAAACGGTTCCATACGAACCGGATCCGCGTCTACACCAAGGAGCAGATGATTCATGGTCGTGTTTCCGGCGATACAGGCACGATAGATCTGCTGCGGGTGAATTCCGATGGAAGCGCACATTTCTTTAATCATCGGATTCAGGGTCTCTTTGATAATCGCATTCTGAAGCTTTTTGCGCCCGCCGTCCTTCTGCTGTTCGATAATACGGTTAATCACATCCGCCCCATAGCGAATCTGACCATTTCCGGCAGAACCTTTTGCAAGGATCTCACCGGAAAGCATATCTATCAGCACTGCGGAAACGGTTGTCGTACCGATATCAATGGCTATCCCGCAGACCTTGATATCTTCGCTTCTCGGAAGCAAGTCAAGCACATATACCTCATCCGCCGCTCCATCCGCCACAATGCACTTCACGTCAAATGCAGATTTTCGCAGCGTTTCTGCCAGCTTCTGCAATACAGTAAAAGAAAGCTTAACCTTTGACACACCGCAGGCTGCCTCAACAGCCCAGATCAGCCGCTCATTGTCCGGCATGGTGTCATCCAGCGAAGGCTCCTCTAATGTCAGATTTATCACTTTAAAGTCATTTTCAAATTTGATTCCGGCATCCGCAATATCTGCTTTCGTCTTTTCAAATATCCGCAATTCTTCCGCCGAACTCAGATCCGCAACTTTCATCCGACTGCGATACGCCGACGCAATGTCTGGTACGAGCACCTCCACGTCTGCGCTGATTTTGCTCACGCAGGCTAACCTCCATCCCTGCGCAAATTCTTCATCGGAGATATGCATGGTCTTCCTGGTATCCAGTTCTCCTCCGATTAATTTTACTCTGCATTTTCCGCAAGCTGCATTTCCATTGCATGGCGCATCAATGGCAACATTCATCTTCTTTGCCACATCCAGAAGGCTTTCTCCCGCTAAAGCAAAACCTTCGACATCCTGGCCATGTTCAAACTTAAAAGTCACTTTAAACATAATCGTTTCTCCCACCCATTGAAAAAACATACCCAGGGGTAACAAATACTTCCTGGGTATGAGTCTGTTTCATTATAATTGCGTATAGCCCTTTCGATGCTGTTCTGAACGATTGTCCAGCATCAGATCTCCAGGTAGGAATCCGCATACAGAGTGTTGCTCTTAAATACGTCGCAGGACTTGATGGTTTCCATCAGGCGAAGGTCATTCGGGTTTACAATCGCGGAAGTCAGACCCTGCATCATAGCCATTGCTACGAGCGCGGAATCCATGATCGGGCGAATGTGCTTCGGCATACCATTGGAGTTATTGGAAAGGCCGCCGGTAGAATTCAGGCCCATATCGGAGAGCATTTTGATAAACTCAAGAATCTCCATCTGCTTGTCCTGCATACCCTTTACTACCAGGAAGAGCGGGTCAAACCACATATCTGTCGGCTCCATGCCCTGCTCCATGCCTCTCTCAAGAAGCATCTGGCAATAACCCATACGCTCATCATTGTCTTTTGCAATGCCTTCGCCGTTGCACAGAGCAATCACGATCGCGTCATTCGCTGCCGCAAGATCAATATTCTCGATTCTTCCGGAAGCATCCGCGGAGTTTACAATCGGTTTTCCTTTGGAGCGGTTATAAACAGAGATACCAGCCTCGATTGCTTTTTTGTTGGAGGTATCCAGCGCCAGCGGAACATTGTCAAAGTTGCTCTGAAGGAGCTGTACCGCCCACTTCATCAGATCCTCACCATCTGCCTCAGCAGGTCCGATATTTACATCAAGATAAACTGCGCCGGCATCGAGCTGCTGTTTCGCTCTTTTCAGAATCGGCTCCGGGTCTCTCTCAGTAAAAGCTTTGTTGACTGCAGGAGCTGTGGTGGAAAGTCTCTCACCAATCGTTACAAATTTTGCCATGATGGTTCTCCTTTTTATTATTTTGTTTAAAAGTTCAGAACAGCAAACGTGAACCTGCGGCCTGCTGTTCTGAATAAGTTATTATTACAGTTCTTTCATAAACTTCACAAGCTGAACAGCCTCTCTCGGAGCAATGATGATCTCCCAGCCCGGAAGCTTCGCCTCAAGCTCACCTTTTAATACGGCAACCTTGCCCGGAATAATAAGCTTTCTGGACTTTACTTTTCCTTCGATGTCCTGCTCAGCAAAGAACTTCGCAATCGTTCCTGCTGAGAATTTTCCTGCTGCCCAGGAGGTCAGTACGGAAAGACCGCCTGCATCGTTGATGATAAGGTTGCATGGCACGCCGGAGCGCTCCAGCTCACCGGATACCAGGAAGTAGGTAAGCGCAAAGTCTACCGTGGTCAGACATACTGAATTCTCATCTGCGCCGTTAAGCGGATAGATGCCCGGCTCAACCTTCATTGGCTTCTGCGGGTCGGTAAAGAGGTTCTGTCTCAGGCCATATACCGGGTTTGCTTCCGCATAGGTCATCTGGTCAAGTACAATAATTGAACCATACTTCATCGTAAACAGAGAAAGCAGAGCAGCCTGCAGATGCTTATCTCCCTGACTCAAACGATCCAGGCGAACGATCGACGGATAGCCGCAGGTACGGTTGCTGTCTTTGATCGCCGCTTTACGGAATTCAACCGCGATTTTATATGCTTCCTTCACAGAATTCACACCGCAGTCAAAGATCAGATTCTTATTTCCAAGCTTCTCAAGCGCTGCCAGTGTGTCATAAAGCTCATCAATATCTGCGCCAGAAACGCCCAGCGTTACGCCCGCTTCGGTCGCTACTTTGTTCATTGCCTCATAGTTCGAAGCATTCGCACCGTTCAGAACCGGCTTCTTATCCTTAACCAGAGCAAGCGCTTCCGCAGCCACCTCCGGATCCTCGCAGCCAAGAATCAGCACACGGTCAATCGCCGCAGCTTTCTTAACCAGATCCAGATACTTATCTTTGCCAGCCGCTTCCGCATAGTTTACATAAATCATTTCTGTAAACATACGCTCACCGATACGCTCATAGTCCACGGACTGGATTTCAGCCAGTTTCGCATCAATTGCCGCATCATCCATGCAGCTGCATACAGTAACCGCATAGCGCGTTCTGCTTACGAAGGTTTTCTCGTGACGGAACAGAACAGTCTCTCCGCCAAGAGAGTATTCATTGTCGCCGGTTCCAACCTTGATGGTCTTCATTGGCGGCGCAGTCGCCTCGTTCAGTGATGCTTTCGCGTCCTCAGAGAAATAAGGACATTTATCAATAGAAACCGCCCCCTGCGCGACTTTCATTGAGAAAGCCATACAGGTCGGGCTGCCGCACTCTTTGCAGTTCTTCTTCGGTGATAATTTAAAAATATCCAAGCCTTTCAATGCCATTTTGTTTTCCTCCTTACGCTCTTCTGGCGATTAAATCAACTCTGAAATCATGGTCTTGATCGCTCTGACGGATTCCGGATGTTTCAGAATCACAGCGTCTGAGCCGGCAGCGAGAACTGCCGCGGCAGTTTCCACTTCCATATCAATCCCACGCTCTTCCAGATTGCCCCATGCAGGCATATCTTCTTCTGTAGCGGTGGATTCCTTTACTGTCCATGTCTCAGAAGCGACTGGAGTAATAATTGGCATCTGCAGCGTTGTATCACCCTGTGAGAGTGCAGCCGCTTTCACACGGTCAAGTGTTGATATCACATAATCGAAGCCATATCCGACTGCTGCGGTACCAGCATTCATTACGATTGTCTTACTGTCAACGCCAAGCTGTGTAAGCAGTACGTTCAGCTGTTTTGCAAGGTTGATATCTACAGCGGACTCAGCGCCCACAATCTGCTTGTAAGCCAGTCCGGCCGAAGCGCCGATCGTTTTGTAGTTTTCTTCCTTTGCCGCCAGAATCATGGCATTTTTGCCTTCCAACGCGGCAGCAGCCTTATCGAGAAGCTCAGCGTCCTTTTCTACGTTCTTGCAGCCGCAAACAACAAGCGGAACATCGACAGCGTCAGCAACATCTTTGACAATCTGAACCAGTTCCTCCGTAGATTTGTTCTTTCCGTTCGGATCTCCGCCTTCCAAACGAATGCTGAGAAAATCAACTCCGTCAAATGTCACGGCTTTCTTCGCCATGTCAACGACCGTTGTGCAGCCCTCATAGAGCTTCTGTACGCACTCCGGCTCCGCTTCCATGCCGCCGTCGGTGATCTCAATTCCTACCTTCGGCGCGTTCTCAATCGCGTCGTCGAATGTATAGAATGGGAAGACATTCTCGCCGCCAAGTTTGATTGCCTTATCGCCGGTGCCGACTTCAACGGTATTAATTTTCGCATTGAATTTTCCTGATTTTGCAGTAAACGGCATTTCTTTTAATCCTCCTTGTGGGTGTTGCTAAATTTGGGAAAAGGGGAGTCCGCGAGGCCAATAGCTATTTATTTTGATACATAGCTTACAAAAAGATTAGTAAGCTGTGTGTGTCTCACTATTTGGCTTACATCGTAGACTCAGAAAAATGCTTCGCATTTTTCTTCGTTAAAGAATCATGCTCTTCCTCGCAGGATTTCTCGCAAGCGAGAAATCCTGACTCGTTGATCATACGGAGATTTGCTGGTGCAAATCTCCTAAGACGTCGACAAAGTCGACGTCTTTGATTCTTTACATCATTGGTTCCATCTCCAGTGCCGGGTGGCCTTTTTCGGTCAGGAACGCGAGCAGTGCTTCCGGATCTTCGGTAACGACGGTCTCATCCGCAATCATATCGACGAAGTTATCGATTCCGTAAAGTTCTTTTGCTGTTTCGTTCAGGCGGTCTGCCACCTGGTCTTTGAGGTCTTTCGGCATCCACACGATACGGGCGATGCCGCCTTCTGCCTTCATGAACTTCTTAGAAGAGATGAAGTGCTTGCCATGGCCCATGAAGCCCGGTGTCTGTACACCACCGCCGGTCATGGAAGCCAGCTCAGAGAAGGTCATGCCGATCGGGGTCATGCCTGCGTACTCACGGTTCGCGATGCACACACCGTTAGAGAGCGGCTCAATACCGCAGATACATTCGAAGCAGCCGCAGCTTGTCATCGGCTTTTCGATGATGGAATACAGAGATACATCCTCCAGCGCACCCTGGGAGAACTTGCGGACTGCCTCATTGACATCCTCATACTCACCAATGCGCTCGTCGATGACTTTCTCTTTGGTGATTACCTGACACGGACCCTGCGGATCCAGCTCGTTGGTGGCCTTCGCATCCAGCCATGAAACAGCGCCGCACAGTCCAAGACGCTCCGGCGTAACCACACAAACATGGCTTGGGGAGAATGCCTGGCACATAATGCAGCTATAGTAAACATCAACGCCCTCATCTGTCAGGGTCGTCAGACGTTCATCACGTTTGTCAAACATCGGGATCGCCAGCTCATGGCGAAGCTTTGTACACATTTCCGGATCAGTGATCACCTTCACCTGGCACTTGTCTACCACCGCTGCGAACTCGCTCTTTACCTTCGCATAAAGAACTTCGCCAAGATGTTTCAGACGGAAACCGGCGTTAAAGGTATCTTTGCTGACACGGATACGGATCATATCACGCTGACCGGTATGCATCAGACCCTCAATACAGTTCAGGTAAGAGTGGAACTTACGCTCAAATACCGGCTCGAAGTCCGCCTGCATGCTCTTGCCTGCTACTTCAACTATGTAACCAATGGAGTGTTTGCTGCCTACCTCAAACTCGTCCAGATCCGGCCCGATGACTTCGATCTTGTGGTCTTCTACTTCAGAGAGCTCTTTGTTATGAACCAGCTCGAAGCAGTCAACTCTGGAGCCATCGAACTCTACCTGCATATCGCCGCGGCGAATAATCTCGCCCTCGAACGCAGACGCGAATGCCACCGGAATATCGATATTTGTAATCTTAAGCTTAATATCACGCGCTTCCAGAGAGGTCGCGTTGAATTTGGAAACATCCGTCTGTACGATCAGGCTCTTCGGCACACGGAAGGTCTCTTCGTTTGTGATAACCGGGAAGCCAAGGGCTATCGCGCCAGTTCCGGCTGCAACGATCACTTCATCCAGAGGAGCAAATGCGTTTACGAACGCCGGTACACGCTCCATCGTATATTTCATCAGGCCAGCCGCATCGCCCGGAGTGATATTACCAAAGATCAGAGCTGCGCGGATCGCGACAGAAACAACATGAATGACTGCGGTTACGTCTTTGCCCAGCGGAATCACACGTACATTTGCGCCGGTCTTATAGCCAAGCTCCTCACACTGGTCAATGATGCCGCCAACCAGTGTAACCAGGATACCCTGTGCCTGATAGCTCTTTACCAGAGCAACACCTTCCTCTGCGGTCGGAGCCGCACCAAGAATAACAGCTACGCCAGGGATATCACCTGTAACAAGCGGAACACCAAGTTCACGGATCACTGCGTCCGCAAGATGACCATAGCACGGCTCGGAATAGGGAGCTGCACCGTCAATATACTTGAGTGCTTCGATAAACTCTGCGCAAAGTGCAGTTGCAACACCGGACATGAACGCATCGTTCATTCTCGGATTTCTGGTCATCAGAGTTTTTACTACGCCGAGCGCCGTCTTCAGCTCTCCGAGGTTGCCGACCTTTGTGCCAGTCACAGCATAATAGCACGGAAGGCTGTACGCGGTGTCCGGGAACGCTACCGGCTTGTCCTCGCCGTACTGTGCGATCGCGTTATCAATCGCCTGTTCCGTAAGACCATATACTGCGTCATTTCCTTTAAAAATAACATCAAATAAAGTCACTTTACTACCTCCTGAATTGTATAGTAAACAGCAGTCTGCCATTTACATAATCATTTCTGTTTCAAAATGCAGGTGGATCAGATTCCAATCGCAGCACGCTTTTTTTCAATATCCGCAATCAAAGCGTCTGCGAGTTCATCCAGATCCGCGGAAACGGTCTGCGTCGCATCTGCGCCGTTTCTCAGTCCGCTTGCCGCAATGACATCTTCCAGGGAGCCTTCATATGGCATAATGCCGATAAATGTATCGACTCCCAGACCCGCAAACGTATTGCCAAGCTCTACCGCCTGTGCAGTCACACCTGCCGCATCACAGCCAACCACAGGCAGCTGCGGTACCGTAAGGCCGGAATCACTGCAAAGAGCAGTCGCGATCGTCACTACGTTGCCCACATTCTCCAGACCGCCGAGCGGCAGTACCGGAGGAATCTCAGCCAGCTCACAGACTCTTTTCAGGCCCGCGCCGCACAGTTCTTTTGCTTCCGGATTCAAAAGTCCGGCGTCCGCCGCCACCTTTACCGGATAGCCGATCGCCAGTACCACGATATCATTGGCAATCAGCTTTTTGAAAAGAGCCACATACTCGTCCGTATCCCGTACCTCAGAGCCATCGGTTCCGAGAAGAACGGCAGCGCCGCGCAGTACGCCGGAAGTCACACATTCTAATAATGGCTTCGTCGTACCGGTTGTATCGACCTTTGAATTGCAGACCCCATCCAATGCCTGAATGATGTCCGCGACTTCCAGCTTCGGTAATGCAGATTCACTCATTTCATTCGCCTCTTTTCCAGTTTTTTTATACTATTGTTATACCAAGAACTTTTTCATTTTGCAACTGAAAAACGGTTTTCAGCGAAGATTTTGTTGCAGCATTATTCCAGCTTTTCCTTGATTGAGCGAATCTCTTTCACAGCACTTTCGCTGTAATCATAAGGAGAGGAACCATTCCTGTCCGCGTCAATGATTTCTGTATTATAGTGAATCACTCCAAGCAGATCCTCTGACGGTATCTTTGAGCGGACAAATTCTTCATCCTTTTCATCACGAACCTTATTTGCGACCACATAGACCTGTTTTACTCCCAGGTCTTCTGCCAGGCGCTTTACATTGCGGTAAGTCTGTACACTTCTCGCGCCGGGCTCAATCACGACGATAAAAGCATCCATTCCGCTCGTGGTACCGCGCCCCAGATGCTCAAGCCCCGCTTCCATATCCAGGATCACCACATCGTTCGAGCGAAGCATGAGATGATTGATAATTCTTTTCAGCATCACATGCTCCGGGCAGACGCAGCCGCTGCCGCCGGTCTCTACCGTTCCCAGCACCAGAAGCTTTACGCCGTTGCATTTTTTCGCGTATTTGTCCGGGATATCGTCCACCTTTGGATTCATTTTAAAAATCTTATTGAACTCATCCGCGCCCGTACGTTCCTCAACGAGCCTGCGCATTTTAGTGATGGGGACAATCTCATCCAGATCGTCCTCATCAAAGCCGAGCGCCAGGCCAAGGTTGGCGTCCGGGTCTGCGTCCGCCGCCAGCACAGAGCGGCCTTCATCCGCATATAACCGTGCGAGTGTCGCCGCAAATGTCGTCTTGCCTACCCCGCCTTTTCCTGTGATTGCAATCTTCATGTATTATGCCTCTTTAGATTCCCAGAGCAGTTCTCTTCTCTTCGATCCGCTCGATCATCTTGTCAACCATCTTATCGATGTCAGTTTCAACAGTATAGCATGCCTCTACCCAGTCACGGATGCCGCCCTGCAGCAGACCTTCTACCTCTGATGATCCGCTTGCGTACGGGTCTACGCCAAGGAAGGTATCAAGACCAGTCGCTACCACATAGTTGCCGATGGAAACTGCCTTCTCAGACATCCATTCCGGTGCGCAGCCGACTACCGGCAGCTGGGAAATATTCCATCCGGAATCCTTTGCCAGTTCGGAAACAAGAATCATCATACGGCTGATATCTACGCAGGAGCCCATATGAAGCACCGGCGGAATGTCTGCCAGCTCACAGACTCTCTTCAGACCCGCGCCGCACAGATCCTTGGCACGCTTATCCATCAGGCCGGCCTTTGCCGCCGCCTGTGCAGAGCAGCCGGATGCTACGATAATGATATCATTCTCAATCAGCTTCTTCATCAGCGCAATGTGAGCGGTATCCGGACGAACTTTCGGGTTGTTGCAGCCTACCATGGCAACCGCGCCGCGGATAACACCGGATTTGATGCAGTCAACGAGCGGCTTTGTTGTGCCGGTCTCGTCTACCTGAGAGTTTGTTACCGTATCCAGTGTCTTAACAATAGCCTCTACGGAATAACCAACCGTCGCTTTCTGCTTCAGCTGCGGGATATGTACCAGCTCCGGTTTACGATTCTTAAAGTTCTCAATCGCCATCTTCACGATAGCTTTCGCGTTCTCGCCGGCATTCTCCGGAGAGAAGCGGATATAATCGCTCTCCGGCATCTGTGCGATCGGGGAGGTCGTCACAAATTTGGTGTGGAAACATTTTGCCAGCGGTCCGATTGCCGGGAAAATACACTGCACGTCAACAACGATCGCCTCACAGGCGCCGGTCAGGATGACATTTTCCTGCTGCAGGAAATTGCCTGCCATCGGGATACCGCGGCGCATCGCTACTTCATTCGACGTACAGCAGACGCCGGAAACGGTAATACCCTTCGCACCCATTTCTTTCGCGTAAGCAATCATCTCCGGATCATCCGCATACTCGCAGATCATCTCGGAAAGCGACGGATCATGCCCATGAACCACAATGTTTACATTTTCCTCTACCATTACGCCAAGGTTTGCCTCGGTGTCAATCGGCTTCGGCGTACCAAACAGGACGTCGGAGAATTCCGTACCAGCCATGGAACCGCCCCAGCCATCTGCCAGGCCTGCGCGCAGTGACTGACGAATCAGCGCTTCCGGCTTGGAGGAACATCCCATATGTGTCATATGCATCGAACAGGATACCTCGCGGTCAATCGCGCGCGGCTCGATCTCTTCTCTCGCCCAGATCTCCTGTGTATGCTTTGGAGCTCTCTTAATGAAATTCTGGTGTCCGAATACTTTTCCATACTCACCCAAAGCGAGAACAGCCATTTCATGAGCAAGGTCGTAGATATCTTTGCCTTCCGTCTCAACGCCCCATTCCTTCGCGATGCGGATCAGCTTCTCCGGGTCTTTTACCTTATAATTGCCGTCCGGCGACGTGCAGTAAAGGGTGTGGCAAATCTCGCGGCCGTGATCCGAGTGTGTCGCTGCTCCGCCGGCAGTAAATCTCAGGAAATTACGGCCTACAATCCCATGCGCGTCGCAGCCGCAGATTCCGCGCGGCGCCTTCGGCGTAATACGGCATGGCCCCATCGTACAGATACGGCAGCAGATGCCCTGCTCGCCAAACTTGCAGTGCGGCGTCTGGTTTTTCACGCGGTACTGATAAGCATCTGCGCCTACCTTAGCTCCGGTTTCAAGGAGCCGATTGGTAGCAGCCTCAAACTCCTCAACTGTTGTTAGCTTAAAGTCTCCCATAAATAACCTCCAAGTTTATTGAATAGTAAAGTGTATTTCCGGCTGCGGCAAAAAGTATGCCAAAGAAGGATTCCGCAATTTTCGTCGCTGCCGGTTCATAATTGCCTGCACCCGCGCAATACGCACTAATAGCAGACAGTTACGTCAGGTTGATTTTCTTCAGGATCTCATTGAGCGCCAGGCGCACCGCCGAGTCCTCCGGCAGGGAAGACGTCGGTCTTCCGTCACAGTCGTATTCGTATACCTGTTCATCCTGCGGAACAACGCCAAGGAGTGTCAGCCCGCTTTTTTCAATCTCCTCTTTTGTACCGGTGTTTAACTGCCCATTCGGAGCCCGATTCACAATCAGACCGATTGTTTTCGGATTCAGATGACATTCCTCAATCAGCTCGGCAATACGCTCCGTCGCCTGTACTCCTCTTCTGGAACAGTCGCTGACGAGCAGCATTGTATCCACCTTTGGCAAAATACCGCGGCTGATGTGCTCCATACCGGCTTCATTGTCTACCACCACATATCTGTAGTTCGGAATCAGCTTTGCAAGCTGAGCCTGCAGCAGACCATTCACATAGCAATAGCAGCCTTGCCCCTGTGACCTTCCCATCACCAGCAGATCATAATCATCATCCTCAGCGAGGCAGCGCTGAAGCATCATCTCCGTATAATCCGCTTTTGTCATACCGGAAGGAATATTCTTATCGAGCCTGTCTGCGTCATGGAGTACCGTCTCCCGCACATCCCCAAGCGTCATCTCTACATCTACACCGAGCACTTCATTTAAATTCGAATTTGCATCGGCATCTACAGCAAGGATCGGACGTTTTCCTTCCCTGCACATAGTCTGAATCAACAGACCCCCAAGCGTTGTCTTACCGACGCCGCCTTTTCCTGCAATCGCAATCACATGAGCCATGAAACTGCGTGCCTCCTTTGCTTTATCGTTACATAATCCCAGGTACAGACCAGAACCCGAAAATTCAGGCGACGTCCTCACAATTGATCTCTACCTTGCCGCCGGTCAGATCCGCCATAGCCAGCGTGCCTTCAATTGTCTTCCGCTCACCCATCACGTCTGTCAAGGTGATCTGATGCCCATCCACTTCAATCTTGCTCACATATTCCAGAATGATGCTGTCAGGCTCATTTTTCGCATATACAGTCGCAAGACACATTTCCCGCCACCTCCTTTTCGTTTCGTATGATTCCTTCACGCGGGTATCATTCTCCGTCTGATTTTTCAGCTTTCCTGTACCATCGAAAGCGCAAGCTTCAGATAAAGATTCCCTTTCTGGAATTCATCCACCGCTTTTTTGATCTGCTCTGCGGCAGCTTCCTTTCCATCCGCGCGAAACTTCTCCGCTACCTGATCAAGCTCCGCGGCATGATGCTCATTGTGCTTGAGCATATAGTCGAGCAGCGCGACCATCTTATCACCTTCCGGAGCTTCCTGTGCATGCGCGCCGCACGCTCCGCAGTGCGTATGTGAATGTCCGCCCTCCGATTCGTGGCAATGTCCTTCGCCATGCTCATGGGTGTGATTGTGTTCTTCCTCATGACCATGCTCATGAGTGTGCGGATGTGAATGCTCATACGTGTGAGTATGAGCGTGGGAATGCTCTTCGCCTTCGTGCGAATGTGGAACCGGATTCCAGCTTTCGTCCTGGATCAGATGCATAAGTGTTCCCCTTTCTCTTTGCAATTGTTTTGTAACAGTTCAGAACCGAAGCGAAGCGCAGACCTGCGGCCTGCTGTTCTGAACAGTTACATT
>JAJPXX010000114.1 GCA_021205225.1 Lachnospiraceae bacterium | reverse complement strand
GTATCATATCGGTGATATGTCACGGAAATGTTTTCTTAAGATTTTTGTAAACAGCCCGTGCCCTGTTGCCGCACCCTTTTGTCCCTTGTATCATAATTTAAAAGAAAAGGAAGTCCCTCCATGAAAGATTCCCTGCCCTCTCCTCCCCCGCCCATGAGCTATTACAGCCTGCGCCAAAAGGAGGTCATCAATGTCTGCACCTGCCGGACACTCGGCTGTGTCAGCGACCTGGAAATTGATCCCCATACCGGATGCATTCTTTCCCTGGTTCTGCCCGGAGAAGGAAAGCTCTGCTGGTTTCTCGGACGGGAATTCGATTATGTGATTCCCTGGCGCTCCATCATCCAGATCGGCACAGATATCATTCTCGTCGAAGTCGATGAAGAAAAAATCCGGAGAAAATGTGACTGATTCCCATTAATTCAGAAAGCTTCGCATCGACTTCAGCGCGTTCTTTTCGAGGCGGCTCACCTGTGCCTGCGAGATGCCGATCTCAGAAGCGACCTCCATCTGCGTCTTTCCCTCATAGAAACGCAGTTCAATAATATGTTTTTCCCGATCCGGCAAACGCTCCAGCGCTTCGCGCAGGGAGATGGACTCGACCCAGTTCTCTTCACGGTTTTTCTTGTCGCTGATCTGGTCCATGACATAGAGCGTATCCCCGCCCTCCGTGTAAACGGGGTCATACAGGCTCACCGGACTCTGGATCGCGTCAAGCGCGTTGACGATTTCCTCACTGGAAATGCCGATCTCGTCCGCAATCTCATTGACCGTCGGCTCCCGCTGATTTTGCTTTGTGTAAGTCTCCTTCGCATAAATCGCTTTATACGCGGTGTCACGAAGCGAGCGGCTGACCCGGATTGAATTATTGTCCCTCAGATAGCGGCGGATCTCTCCGATAATCATCGGCACCGCATAAGTCGAAAATTTGACATTCTGTCCGGTATCAAAATTATCAATCGCCTTCATCAGCCCGATACAGCCGATCTGAAAAAGATCATCCACGTTCTCATTACTGTTGGAAAACCTCCGGATCACACTGAGTACCAGCCGCAGGTTTCCCTTGATATACAGCTCTCTCGCATTCTCATCGCCCTTCTGAATCTGTTCAAACAGAAACTCCTTCTCCTCATTTGTCAGAATCGGAAGGCGCGAGGTATTAACGCCGCAAATTTCTACCTTTGTAAATGCCATGTGAATCATCCTCCAGTTCATGTCAGGAATTTTCAGAATCCATCACTGACTTTTGTCCCTGATAGAATGATTTACTTTTTGCGGCGCGGCTATGCGCGGCTGGAGAAAATAAAAAAAATTTCAGGCCTTGACAGGCTTCAGCCGGAACAATCCCCTGCGCGGCCGTGTACATAGAAAAAGGCGCATGAAACAGAATGAATCTGCCATGCGCCCGTTTATTCCCGCGAAGCAACGAGCCAAGTAGCCGTGCTTGCACGGATATTTGGCGGCGCTGAACGTCCAGTGGACGTTCGCTTAGCGCCGACCGAAACGAAGTGTAGATGCCGCGAGGGTCAAATACCCCGATGCTTGCATCGCCACAAGTTTGATGCCCCGTATGCTTGCATCGGGGTATTTGACTTCCTGTTACTTATTGCCTGTCACTGTGCCATTACTCGGCCGTCTTGAATGCGTCGATGTAAGCCTGTGCTTCTTCCTCACTCATGCCGTTGGCTGTCAGCTGGCTGATGTACCAGTCTTCCGCTCCGGAGCAGGCCTCTTTGAAAGAATCGGAGTCAATCTCATCCAGTGTGGTGACTTCCATCGCGCCAGACTCGGTCCACTCAGCCACCAGCTCTTCCACGTTCTCGCGGTTAATCGCGATCTGGTAAGCGACTGCCTTTGCCGCGTTTTCATCGATCACAGCCTTCTGCTCATCTGTAAACTGGTCATACGCAGACTGGTTGATGCAGAAGAACAGGCAGTCATAGTAAGCGTTCCAAAGAGAGATGTAATCCTGCACGTCCTGTACAGAGTTGGATGCAATCGCAGTCTCCGGATTCTCTTCGCCGTCTACAGTACCCTGCTGCAGCGCCGTGTAGGTCTCGGACCAGTTCATAACGGTCGCGTCACAGCCCCACTCACTGTAAACCTCTGCACACAGGTCGTTGGAGCATATGCGCATCTTAATATCAGCCAGGTCAGATACTGTAGTGATGGCTTTCTTTGAGTTGGTGATCTGGCGGAAGCCGTTTTCACCAATGCCTTCGCAAACCAGTCCGTACTCAGCAAGCACTTCCTTCAGCGCTTCCCCGCCTTCGCCGGCCATTGCCGCGTCCACGTCGTCATAATCTTCAAACAGATACGGCAGAGATACTACATTAAAACGGGTGTCGAAGTTTGCGTAGATCAGGTTTGAGTGCATGGATACCTGAATCGTAGCTCCGTCCATCAGTGCCTGGATACCGTCGGTCTGAGAGCCATTGGTAAGCTGATCAGCAGCATACACATTGATCATAACCGCACCGTCTGTCGATTCCTGCATTAATGCGTTAAAGTAGTAGCCCGCCTGTGCCCAGGTCGATGTGTCGCCAGTGGAGCAGGTGTAGTTCCATACAGTAACAGGCCACTCATCTGTGCCTGTGTAGACCGCTGCCTCCTCAGAAGCCACGTATACGTCTGAAGCTTCATAGTCCGCATAGTCTGCCGAAGCGAGCGCGCTCGGAGAGACGATCGCTGCTGCGAGACATAAGGAAAGTACTTTCTTCCAGTTCTTCATGATTTTTCCTCCTGTGAATGAAATAATTTGATGCACACGGAACACGACGAATATCGTTTCCTGTAAAACAGCAACTATTCAGAACAGCAGCCCGCAAGTTCATGCTTCACCCTAATCGCCGCAAAACACGCATCCATTGGACGATCTGCACCTCTGTCTTTTCCCTTCGATGTTGTCCTGAACTGTTACAAAATATATATGTATACGGCTCTGATGGCCATAAACATCAATAACAGAGCGTCCTGCTATTACAACAGCAGCAGGCTGATCTGCGGAATGTAGGTGAGCAGCAGCAGCACGATCAGGCAGGCGATGATCATCGGAATGACAGCCTTTGAAATCATGGGCAGCGTCACATGGTAGTATTCGTCCCTGCCGGAAACCAGCGAAGCGGCTGCATTTTTGATCCGCAGACCCATGGCGACAAAGAGGTTGACGCCAACCGGCGGCGTTACCTGTCCGATTGCCAGGTTGACCGTGATCATAATACCAAATGCCACCGGATCGTAGCCAAGCGACTTCGCCACGGGCAGCATCACCGGAACGAAAATATACATCGCGGAGTTTGCGTCGATAAAACAGCCTGCTATGAGCAGGATGATATTGACAATGATCAGGAAAACAACCCGGTTCGCGGACACACTGGTCAGCAGCGCCTGTGCGGCGGAAGAAATGCCAAACAGTGTACAGCAGTAGGAAAACAGAGACGCCGAGGCAACAATCAGCATGATGCTGCCGCTCGTCTTTGCAGAATCTACAAAAATCTCAAACAGCTCCTTAAGCCGAATCTGCCGGTAAACAAAAATTCCCACAATCAGGCCGTATACCACAGCTACCGCCGCGGCTTCCGTCGGTGTGAAAATACCGCCATAAATACCGCCAAGGATAATGACCGGCATCAGCAGTCCCCAGACCGCATCCTTAAAGCTGCTCCAGCGCTCCTTCCAGCTGCGCTTTTCATGCGGCGGCTGGATGTTCTTTTTCTTTGCCTCAATCATAACGACAATCGCCAGCGCGACGCCCATCAGGATTCCCGGAATGATGCCCGCCATAAACAGGTCGCCTACGCTCTCACCCGAAATCGACGCATATACGACAAAGGCGATCGAAGGCGGGATAACAATCGCGATCGAGCTTGACGTAGCCATCAGCGCTTCCGCAAACGATACTGTAAATCCGGACTCAATCATCGCCGGAATCAGCACGGCGCCAAGCGCAGCCACTGTCGCGGGGCCAGAACCGGAAATCGCGCCGAAAAAGCACGCCACAATGACACACACAATCGCCATGCCGCCCTTGCGGTGGCCGATGCAGTCGTCAATAAAGCGAACCAGATGGGTCGAAATGCCCGCTTTTGCCATAATATTACCGGACAGGACAAAGAACGGAATCGCCAGCAGCAGGAATTTCGAGATTCCCGTATAGGTATTCGTGGCGATAATGCTCAGGTTCAGGTTGGAGTACATAAGCTGTGTGCTCGACGCGAACAGAATCGTAAGCACGGAACTCAGTCCCAGACAGATGCCGATCGGCACCCCGATAAACAACAGGATAAAAAAGGAAATAAATAAAACCGCTGTAATCATTTCTTTGTCACCTCCTCTGCCGCTGCCTGTCCGGAACCATTCTCAGAATCCTTCGCTGTCAGATCCTGGCTGCAGTAAACAATACAATTCTCAATGAAATGAAGCGCCAGTGAAATTCCGCCGATCAGAACGAACGACCAGAAAATCACCTTCGGAATATGCAGAATCGGACTTAAGGTCTTGTCCGCCTTCATCCGCCCCCATCCCTCATAGGCAAGGATCAGGGAATAAGTCACACACGCAATGGTCGAAAGAACATTCAGCACCTTTTTCCCGCGCGGTCCCACCATATCCGGAACCAGAGACAGACTGGTCAGTCCGCCTGGCCTTCTGGCCGCCACACCCGCAGCCAGCAAGGAAAGCAATACAAAGACCGCAATGACAATCTCCTCCGTAAAGCCCCACGAATGCTGGAACACCTTTCTCGCGATCACATTTCCGAATGTCAGCCCCAGGATCAGAACAAACGCCAGGGTCAGGACAATGTTCTCAATCATCGTCAACACATCCATAATCTTCCGATAAACCTTCATTAGACGCCTCCTAATTGTTTTACAGTAAATCACAACACGGCAATTTTTACTCCCCGTTACTTGAAAAAGCGGATTGCTCCATTCTATTGGAGAACTTTCCTGTTGGATAAAAAAAGTCCATCCATCCCAGCAAGGGACGAACAGACAATCCGCGGTACCACCCTGTTTTCGCAAAAAACTTGCGACATCTCTATAGCTCCGATAACGGGGAACCACTCCGTCAGACGCTATTTTCCTGTGCCAGGCGATTCGACCTTTCATCCCCTTACCGCACACAGACTTTCGCATCTGCTTCTCCGGGCTGATCTTCCATAAGAGATGCACACTGTCTCGCAGCACCCGACAGCTCTCTGAGTGAATCCTTCTCATGTACTCTTCCCATCAACAACATTTTATCGAACTGTTCAGAACAGTTCTCCTGTTTATTCGCTTCCCACAGGCATACTGCCCCGTATTTTCAAAACTTTTTTCATTATAAACAGGAAAAATGGCTTCGTCAAGTG
>JAJPXX010000180.1 GCA_021205225.1 Lachnospiraceae bacterium | reverse complement strand
CGATTATGTTTATTACGATTCGGTTTTATGCATATAGCCTGGATAACAGGCTATGTCCAGGCTTTGCAAAACTGTTTCACCCCTCGCCGGGAAATATCCGGCAAGGGGTGAATCGTAAGCCTTATATTCTATTTTCTTTTTCTTTACACAAACGCATTTCTTGCCGCATCATACGTGTAATCAACAGCGGCCAGCTTTTCCGTAATTGTTTCCCGTGCCACCCCAAGTCCCGCACAAAGGTCGTCTAAAGACGCGTAATTGTCCCGGAGCTGGGTATTCACATAACTTAATAAAATCATCGGATCGTTTGGCAGTTCCATTCTTTTCCTCCTGACTGGAGTTTTCGTCTCCCTGATTCTTTTAGAGGACAAGCCTTGCTGTCCCCCATATATCTAATTTCATCGTAACTGTTCAGTACCTCCGCATCGTCCACTTTCAGATTATACCATCCAGCAAGGACTTTTTCCGGTATCGTACTCATTTATACGGTTTCTACCACTCTGCGCACATCCGCGGTCAGCTTCCCGTTCTCCGTGGTAAACACGATCGTGTCGTCCATACCGACTTTCCCTGAAAGGATCAGCCGTGCGGCCAGGGTCTCAACGTTCTTTTGCAGGAACCTCTTCAGCGGGCGGGCGCCATAGACCGGATCGTAACCGCCCTCAATAATCCATGCCTTCGCGTCCGGTGCAAGCTCGATGCGGATATCCTGATCCGCCAGCCGCCGGTTCAGATCGTCCACCAGCAGGTCAATGATCGCGCCAATGTTGTCTTTCGTCAGAGGCTTAAACATGATGATCTCGTCGAGGCGGTTCAGAAATTCCGGCCGGAAGCTCGCGCGAAGCTGCTCCATAACACGGTCCTGGCAATCCTGACGGATGCTGCCGTCCGGCTCGATGCCTTCGAGCAGATACTGGGAGCCGATGTTGGAGGTCATGATCAGGATCGTATTTTTAAAGTCCACCGTGCGCCCCTGCGAGTCAGTGATACGCCCGTCGTCCAGCACCTGTAAAAGCACATTGAACACATCCGGGTGGGCTTTTTCTACTTCATCAAACAGCACGACCGAATACGGCTTGCGGCGCACCGCCTCCGTCAGCTGACCGCCCTCCTCGTAGCCCACATATCCGGGAGGCGCTCCGATCAGGCGGGAGACGGAGTGCTTCTCCATATATTCACTCATGTCGATACGAACCATGTTTTGTTCATCGTCGAACAGATTCTGCGCCAATGCCTTCGCCAGCTCTGTCTTGCCGACGCCTGTCGGTCCAAGGAACAGGAAGGAACCGATTGGCTTGGATGGATCCTTGATACCGGCTTTCGACCGCAGAATCGCCTCGGTCACTTTCTCGACGCCGTCGTCCTGTCCAACCACACGTTTATGCAGCTCATCATCCAGTGCCAGAATCTTTTCGCGCTCACCCTGCGTCAGCTTCGCCACCGGGATGCCCGTCCAACGGGAAATAATCCGGGAAATCTCCTCCTCGGTCACGCTCTCATGCACCAGCGACATATCGCGCTTCTGCACGGTCTCCTCTTCGATCGCCAGCTGCTGCTGGAGCTTCGGCAGTTCGCCATACTGCAGCTTGGCCGCTTTTTCCAGGTCATAATTGCGCTGTGCCAGCTCAATTTCCTTGTTCATCGCCTCAATCTGCTCCCGCAGCGCGGAGAGATTCTCGACCGCCTTTTTCTCATTGTCCCACTGCGCCTTCTGCGCATTAAAGTCGTCGCGCAGCTCCGCCAGCTCGCGCTGCAGTACCTCCAGGCGCTCATGACTCGCCTTATCCGTCTCCTTTTTCAGCGCGGCCTCCTCAATCTCCATCTGCATAATCCGCCGTTGCTGCTCATCCAGCTCCGTCGGCAGAGAATCCAGCTCTGTCTTAATCAGCGCACAGGCCTCATCCACGAGATCAATCGCCTTATCTGGAAGGAAACGGTCGGAGATATAGCGGTGCGAAAGCGTCGCAGCCGCCACCAGCGCACTGTCCGTAATCTTCACGCCGTGGTACACCTCATAGCGGTCCTTCAGTCCACGCAGAATGGAAATCGTATCCTCTACCGACGGCTCGTCGACCATCACCGGCTGGAACCGGCGCTCCAGCGCCGCGTCTTTCTCGATGTATTTTCGATACTCATCGAGCGTCGTCGCACCGATGCAGTGCAGTTCGCCGCGCGCCAACATCGGCTTCAGCATATTCCCGGCGTCCATTGCGCCGTCCGTCTTACCCGCGCCGACAATCAGGTGCAGCTCATCAATAAAAAGAATGATCTCACCCTCACTCTTGCGCACTTCCTCAAGCACGGCCTTCAGACGCTCCTCAAACTCACCGCGGTATTTCGCGCCCGCAACCAGCGCGCCCATATCCAGGGAAAAAATCTTCTTATCCTTCAGCCCTTCCGGCACATCGCCGCGCACAATCCGCTGCGCCAGCCCCTCGACTGCCGCCGTCTTACCGACGCCAGGCTCACCGATCAGCACCGGGTTATTCTTCGTCTTCCGTGACAGGATGCGGATCACATTGCGGATCTCCGCGTCCCGGCCGATCACCGGATCCAGCTTCTGCTCCCTGGCCCGCGCGACCAGATCCTGCCCGTATTTATTCAGCGTATCATAGGTATCCTCCGGCGTATCCGAGGTCACACGCTGATTGCCGCGCACCGTCGAGAGCGCCTGCAAAAACCGCTCCTTCGTAATGCCAAACTCCCTGAAAAACTGCTTCATCGAAGGGCTCTGGTTATTCAGAATTGACAGAAACAGATGCTCCACCGACACATACTCATCACCCATCTGCTTCGCTACATCCTCCGCACTCACCAGCGCCTTATTCAGATACTGGCCAATATACGGATTCCCGCCGGACACCTTCACCCGCGCGTTCAGCGCCTGCTCCAGCCGATCCTCAAAATACTCCCTCTGGATCTCCATCTTCTCGATCAGCTTGCCGATCAGGCTGTCCTCCTGATGCAGGAGCGTATACAGCAGATGCTCCTCCTCAATCTCCTGATTGCCAAACTCATAGGCGACCTTCTCCAGATCATTGACCGCCTGCATCGACTTCTGCGTAAATTTACTGATATTCATAAGCTCCCTCCTCATCTATGCGGATGTCCCTGGTCACGCCTGCCGAAACAGAAAAACAGAACTTTGATCAGGGCGCCATCTCTAGTCGTCTGCGTTCCCACGCGGCTGCCATAAGCTCTTCATGCACGTCCTCGTGAAAATACGGTTATTCTTTTGCTTCATTGGAACTATAGCACTAATTGTTAGCCAAGTCAAGAGGTGAGTGCTAATTTTTATTCAACGAGAAGTTCGGAGAACTTTCCTGTTGGAATCGAGCAGGGAGACTTGTCCCCTACTCGTCGCGCGAGCCGGGTGCGGCTTTAGCCGCAAAATTCCTTACCCGGCTCTGTGCATAAAAATTGGGCAGACGTCTCCGCCTGCCCAGGTCTATGCGTGGAAACACAGAAAGGAGGTCATACGGATCACACCGCAATAAATCCCACGCATAAGTGTTATACATAATTATAAAGATGAACTTTTCCAAACAGCAAACCGTCTGTACAGAAGTAAATTCATACTGCCGCACAAAATCCGATCAAAGCGCCGTCCCCTGTGCCATCATCGCGTCAGCTACTTTCTCGAAGCCCGCGATATTCGCGCCGGTTACATAATTGCCCTCTACACCGTAGCGGCTTGCCGCATCGGAGATCTTCTCGTAGATCTCGTTCATCATTCTCTGGAGCATCTCGTCTACTTCCTCGAAAGTCCAGCTGCGGCGCATACTGTTCTGGCACATCTCAAGTGCGGAGGTGCCTACGCCGCCTGCGTTGGATGCCTTGCCCGGCAGGAAAAGGGTGCCGTCCGCAAGAAGGAAGTCGGTCGCTTCACGGGTAGTAGGCATATTTGCGCCCTCTGCTACCGCGATGCAGCCGTTTGCGCGCAGTGCTTTCGCATCGTCAAGGTTCAGCTCGTTCTGGGTCGCGCACGGAAGCGCGATGTCGCATTTGATCGTCCAGATGCCCTTGCCCTCGGTATAAACCGCAGTCGGAACTTCGTCCACATACTCTTTGATTCTGCCGCGGCGAATCTCTTTGATGTCCTTTACAACATCCAGATTGATGCCGTTCGCATCGTAAATGTAGCCGTTGGAATCGCTCATCGCGACTACCTTCGCGCCGAGCTGCTGTGCCTTCTCGGTCGCGTAAATCGCTACGTTGCCGGAACCGGATACCACTACCGTCTTGCCGGCGATATCAATATTATGATCCTTCAGCATGGCATTCAGAATGTATACCAGACCATAGCCAGTCGCCTGTGTACGCACCAGAGAACCGCCCCAGGTAAGACCCTTGCCTGTCAGCACGCCCTCGTACTGGCCGGTCAGTCTCTTATACTGACCATACATATAGCCGATCTCTCTGCCGCCTACACCGATGTCTCCAGCCGGAACGTCCTCGTTCGCGCCAATGTATTTGGAAAGCTCTGTCATAAAGCTCTGGCAGAATGCCATCACTTCGCGATCGGATTTGCCCTTCGGGTCAAAGTTGGAACCACCCTTGCCGCCGCCGATCGGCAGTCCGGTCAGAGAGTTTTTAAAAATCTGCTCGAATCCCAGGAACTTCAGGATGCCCTGGTTTACTGACGGATGGAAACGAAGTCCGCCCTTGTACGGTCCGATCGCGCTGTTAAACTGTACGCGATAACCTTTGTTGACCTGCACCTTGCCGTTGTCATCTACCCACGGAACCTTGAAAGAAATGATGCGCTCCGGCTCTACCAGGCGCTCCAGCAGGCTGACCGAACGATACTTCTCCTCATTCGCATCGATCACCAGCTTCAGTGAATCCAGGACTTCCTTTACAGCCTGGTGGAACTCCGGCTCACCCGGATTCTGTGCGACTACGCGGTCATAGATTTCTTCTGTGTAAGACATGATAAATTAGCCCCCTTGCTAAATTTAGTGTAATCATTCAGTACAGTGTTAAAGTAAAAGGCCGCAGCCTGCCGTTCTGAATCATTACCATTTTATCTGTGCAAACGGCTGCCGCCCGTTTCCACTCGTTCTTATGCGACCTTAGGATCTGTTACGAAATAACTTATGCATCTTGCACCGCCTAATACGCGAATCGCAAACGATAAAATCCTCAGCGCAGCCCGCTGCGCCTACGTTTTTATCGTTTGTGCTTCACGCATTATTCGGCACAATCTGCATATGTTATTTTCTAACAGCTCCTTACCCAGCTGCAAGTCTCGCTTTTCTGGTTATAAATAATCAAACACAGGGTTTTCCCATATTCGATACACCTCTCAACACAGAAAATACCCGTGGCAGACGCCACGGGTACCTCAGCTGTTTGCTCCGTCGCACACATGCTTATTTATTATACACGCTTGTGTTTTCTTTTGCAATTAGTTTTCCATCCAAAATCACGGTTTAACAGACTTTTTTTCGCAATTTTTTCTGTCTGGGGATGTTCTGTTTCAATTGTTTCCGGATGCGCTGCCCCTGCCTCCGGATCGTTCGGAATTCCCGGAATCATCCAAACCAGTCGAATCATCCGTACTCTCCGTCTGATAATCAGAAAGCAGTCCCAGCGTCAGTTCAATCGTTTCCTCAATATAAGTGCCATTTGACTGATAGCTTACCACAATTTCAACGGTCTCGCCTCCCGCGTAGTAAGCAAGCAGATTTTTCAAATCCGTCATGGAGCTTACGCTCGTACTGTCAAACTTCGTAATGATATATCCAGCCTGCAGGCCTGCCGCAGACGCCGGGCTGTCCTCTGCTACCTCGGTGATATAGATGCCTTCCGGAATCCCGTATACGCTGGACATCTCAGAAGAAACCTCCTGTCCGGTGATGCCGATATAAGCACTCTCATCTTCGCTGACCGTTTCCGTTCTCGTCTTCTTGTTCATCAGATCCTCAATGATCGAGGTCACATCTGAGATCGGAATCGCGTAGCCCATGCCTTCCACGCCTGTATCGGCAGCCTTTGCGGAGTTAATACCGATCACACGGCCATTCATATCAAGCAGCGGGCCGCCGCTGTTGCCGGCGTTGATCGCCGCATCCGTCTGGATCATCTCTGCGGTGTAAGAATCTAGCTCAATCGTGCGGTTCAGCGCACTGACAATACCCGTCGTTACTGACTGGCCATACCCAAGCGCATTACCAATCGCTACTACCTGCTCGCCAAGCTGCAGGCTGTCCGAATCACCGATCTCCGCAATCGCAATTTCTGACATCGTGTCACTTGAAATATCGTCCAGCTGCACCGCAACCACCGCGATATCAATGGATGCGTCCGTACCCTTGACCACAGCCTCCGCAGCGCTCTCATCAATAAAGCCAACCGAAAGCTCCGTTGCATCCTCCACCACATGGTAGTTGGTCAGAATCAGAAGCTCAGTGTCATTCTCTCCAATGATGATACCAGATCCAACGCTGACACTCTCATACGTAGTCGTTTCCCCACTGTCTGAACCATATCCATAGAAATATCCATAATAACCGCCGTAATAGTTCTCAAGCTCTGTCACAGAAGTATTTGTGATCGTTACAACTGACGGCAAGGCTTTCGCCGCCACCTCCGCAACAGTCAGTGTTCCGGACGAGCTGGTACTGGATGAGCTCTCTTCTGTCACACTGTCATCTGATACTGTTGTCAACAGAGTCGTTGTACTCTCTTCTGTATCCGACTCCGAAGAAAATGATGTCGCGACCGCCGTCTCCTTCGATGTAAAGCCGGTCAGCCCCGCGACTGCACCCACTGTCAAAACTCCTGCCAAAGCAATTGAAATAACGTTCCTGTTCTTCATAAGTAACCCCTCGCTTTCCTAAAGTGTAGTACCCTGTCCCAACGGAGGGGCAATCAGTCAACCGCACCCTCGCGGAACATATATCAAAGATCATTGCAACCAGCCGCAGATGCCTGATTCGCTTCTGTAGCACCGTGCATGGCTTTTTTTGATGCTGATGGTAGTATAAATTTCCGGTTTGACCGATTTGTGTTAGAAATGTGGCTGATATGTGGCATATTTGTGTCTTTTTTGTGAACCGCACGATTTTACAGGGCTTTGCACGGGCAGTGTGTAACATCTGCAATTTCATCCCCTTTTTTACCCTTTTTTGAAAACCAGCCGTGAAAAACGCCCCGGTTCTCTCGGAGCGTTTCGCTCTAATCCTCCGCACAAAAAAGTTCGTGAAGAAAACACAGACAGGAATCCTCTCATTGCACAATCGTAACTGTCTCTCCCAACAATTCTTTCTGATAGCTGCCCTCGGTCGTCCGAATAAAAAACTCACTAAAGCAGCTGCCTTCAAAAATCTCCATCAATTCTCTCATGTTCCAGATCAGGTTCGCGGTATTCATTTCATCTCGCTTTAGCCAGAATACCCTGTCCTCCTGTGATGACCGCAAATTACCCTCAAACTGGTTTGTCTTATAAAGCATGACAAGATAACGGGTTCCGTCCTCCTCACACCAGTCCTTGATTCCACAGAGTTCCAGTTTCCGAATCAGAAGACCTGTTTCTTCTCTGACCTCACGGATCACCGATTCCAATACGGATTCCCCATTCTCTACATGACCGCCTGGAAATACCAGGCCGCCCGTTCCCTGCTTTTCCTGCACCAGCACGGAATCCTCATCATAAATCAGGCATAAATTCGCCAATTCAACCGGCGTAACTCTTCTCAATATTTTTCCCCCTGTGCTTCATTATTGGGACGGTTTACAGATCTCTGTCTGGTTCAGATAACCCTCCACCAGCCATTCTTATTTGAACCAACTCTGTCAATAATTTTATTTTTCTTTAAATACGCCACGTTCTTCTCAATTGTTTTATAGCTAAGACCCATCGTATGTGCCAATTGTTGCAATGTTACACTGGGATCGTCTTTCATCTCCTCCACGATCCGTTGTCTCGTCTCATTTAATTTAATGACATATTTATCCCCTACTTTATCCCCTACTTTATCCCCTACTTTATCCCCCTCATCTGCTGAGAAAAACATAAAAGGAATTGTCACAACAATAGAGTTTTCTCTAAATTCAAAGGCTTCCTGACCATACGCCTTCGTAATCAGTGGAACTCCGCGCCCTGATCTCTCACTAATATGCAATTGCAAAAATATATCAGAAAGATTCTGATTCACCGGTATGGATTCCCCTTTGAAAAAGCCTTCCCGCGTCTGTTTTGGTGGAAGTGCTCCCCGGGATAATATCTCAATCCGGTCACTGAAAACCGTAATCATAGGTGCATTTCCATCTTTCCATAAGTTATGAACAAACGCATTGACAACCGCCTCGTGAAATGCATCCTGATCAAACAACATGATCTCCTTACGCTCTGAGAGTCGATTTCGTTCATCTGCCTGCGGAATATTCAATACATCGCCATACTCAAGCACCTTATCCAATGATACAAGAAGACAATCATTTCCAAATTCTCTGACCGAATACATCGTTGATGCCTTATCTGTCCCATTAAAAAGTGACACTCGAATCGGTATTCTACTGTTATCAGATAAGAGCTGTGCCATCAGATTATATTTTCCATCCTTTGTCAATAAGCAAAGATTTTTCTCAAACGTTTCCTGATTCAGGCTGATTCCTCTGCCCTCATAATAAAGCAACAGTTTGCGAAAAGTAAGTTCCTGATCGTCTGCCTCCATCTTTTCAATTGTTGGAAAACCATTGCGCAAAATATCAAAAAGCCTGGATTCACGTTCCGGATATTTGTTCAGATTCACTTTGCTGGAACCAATACGGTAATAGCGGTTTCCATTAAATGCAGTCGGCACCTGACTTGCTGCCGGTATAACAAGAACAACGATTCTTTTTCCATCCAACATAATTTCATGAAACTCAAATACAATATCTGGCATAATCTGTCTGGCAAGATAATGCTCCAATGGCTCATTTTTCACTTCCTGATGGTAATCAAAGGTCGTTCCAACCACCTCATGCTCATCGTTTGTAATTCCCCATATCAAATATGCCTGATCTTTTCCGAGCATTGCTGCGGTATTAGACATTGAAGAAATATATTCCCCTATTCCCATCGGCTCGTACCAGTTTTCTTTAAATTCGAACCACTCTTCTTCCGTTGGTAGTGAAATCAACTCTCCCACAATCCTGATCAAACTGTTCTGCTTCATTTCTATCCGCTCACTTTCCTAACTGGCAGGTACTTCATCACACTTAATAGAAAATAACGATACCACAAACGGTCTTCCCTCGTCAACCTGATATTTGACGGTCGACTTCAATTATCAGCGTCCATGAGTTTCAGAAAACAAGCATCCCCTTTTTTTACCCTTTTTTGAAAACCGGCCCTGAAAAAACGCCCCGGTTTCCCCGGAGCGTTTCACTCTAATCTTCCGCACGCAAATACTCAGTAAACCAGTTCCAAATCAGTCAATTCTTTTTATCATCCAAGCAGTTCCAGCAGCTCCTCCTGCGACAGGCTCGCGAGAGATACATTTTCCCCGGAAAGCACCTGATCCGCCAGGTCTTTTTTCTCCTCCTGCAGTCTCAAGATCCGTTCTTCAATGGTTCCTTTCAGGATCAGCCGGTACACGGTAACCTGCCTGGTCTGCCCGATCCGGTGGGTACGATCCGTCGCCTGATTCTGTGCGGCAAGGTTCCACCACGGGTCATAGTGAATAACAATATCCGCCCCCGTCAGGTTCAGCCCGTTGCCGCCCGCCTTGAGTGAAATCAGGAACACCGGGACGTCTCCTTCATTGAACTGATGCACCAGACGGATGCGCTTTTCCTTGGACGTGGAACCGGTCAGGATATAATACGGAATCCCTTCCGCTTTCAGTTCCTCTTCAAGAAGGGCGAGCATCGAAGTAAACTGCGAGAAAAGAAGCATCCGGTGTCCGCCATCTATGGCCTGTCGGATCAGAGCGATGGCCGCTTCCCGTCTCGCGCTCTCTTCGTGATAGTTTTCGTAGAGAAGCGACGGATCACAGCAAATCTCACGAATCTTTGTAAGCTCCGCGAGTACCTTCACTTTTCCGGTTCCTGTTCCCATCGTTCCATCCAGGATCGTATTTTTCAGTTTCAGGACTTCCGCGTCATAGAGCTTCTGCTGCTCTCCGGAAATCGGCACATAGCGCACCTCCTCCAGCTTTGCGGGGAGATCCTTTAATACTTCCTCTTTCCGCCTTCTCATGAGAAATGGGGAAGTCATTTTTCTGAGTTTTTCCATTGCCTCCTGATCTTTGTTCTTTGTGACAGGAACCGCAAATCTCTGCTCAAATTCTTTCTGAGAATACAAAAACCCCGGCATCAGAAAATCAAAAATACTCCAAAGCTCCGAAAGACGGTTTTCAATCGGCGTTCCGGTCAGCGCGAGGCGATGCCCCGCGTTCAGGGTCTTTACGGCCTTCGAGACCGCCGCGCCGCCGGTAATCGGTATCACCCGCGTGTCCGGTGCAAATTTCGCGAATTCTTCCAAACCCGGCTTCCTCCAAAGTCCGGATCCATTTGAAGCCCAGTATCTGATAAGGTCTCATAATTCCGGCAAGCTTCGCCGGAGGCTCACTCTCGGAATCCCGGATCGTCTTAAAATTACGAATGAGTCCGCGGTATACCCGGTCTCTTGTCGAGTAAAGCGTGTCATGCTCCTCAAGGAGTCTGTCGATATACAGCGCGCGGTACAGCGGCATCTTCGCGCTCTTTTTGATCACATCCTCAGGATTCAGATCCAGCTCCTGCATAAACTCGCTGATCTGAGAAAGCTGATCATCCTCTGCCAGATCCAGAAAATCCCCGATGAAAGCACATGAAACCGTTTTCTCTGGCGATAACTTTGCAGTACTTCCAGCAGCTCTTCCTCCGAAATCCCGGAGGACGTCAATGACAGGTCGAGAATACCGCTTTCCACAGAAACGCCGACCTTCACTTTCGAGACAGGGGTAACCGTAAACTTCCGGAATAAATCCGGCGTCTCACAGTCCAGATAAAAATCAAAAGCAGGTTCGGGAGGCAGATATCCTTCCGCTTCCTTCTCACAGTTATCTGTAAAATCAACCGATGGGTTCTCTAAAAAAGTCGGCACAACACGGTAGTAGAATTCCTGCAGGTTTGGAAGCCCTACCTGAAACCGAAAATATCCGGATGAATCTGCGACAGCGTAAAAAGGCTTTATGATCTCCTGCTCCTTCTTAGTGATCCGGGAAAGGCCATCCGCATTCAGCGTATAGCGGTGAGAACCGCTGCCATGAAGCAGCACAGGAATCAGACCGTATACCGCAATGCCGGAGAAAACGCCTTTCGCGTCCGACAGGCGGTCGCAGGTCAGGGAAAGCCGGATATCCCTGTGTGACACCGGAGTCTCCTTACTTGCCACTCCGTTTGTCTTGTCCTGATATTCCGCGCTCTGTCCCTCCCAGACGTCATAAAAATTATCCAGAACCGCGCCCTTCAGATCCAGGCTTGATGTGACGTTGATCGTCCGGACGCTGTGCCTGGAAAACATATTCTTCGCCTCAATCTGCATATTAATGTCGGAGACGTCGCCGACTTTTCGCTGCAGAAAATCATAAAGTCTGGCTGAATGATGCCTCATACAGACACTGCCTTTCTTTTGATGAACCCATCCTATCACAATTTGCATGCTGTATCAACAGGACATTATCTCTACCTTGCAATGGTGATCTTTTCTCTTCCTGCTATAACCAATACCTATCAGCAATATCCGCCCGCTATGCCGTTTCTTTTCAGCCATTTTCCCCTGAAATTTAAGAACATATTTTCTGTCCTTAATCTGTTGGATAGCAGTTTCCGGCGTGCCATCAACTTTCAGTTCCAGAATAAGTCCATCATCTCCCGTTCGTTCCGGATAGAATATAAAATCAGCATAGCCTTCCCCGGCTTTATTTTCACGCTCTACATAGTAGGTATCACGGGCCGCCAGATAAACAAGGTTTACAATCGCCGTTAGTTCCGTCTCGTTATTATAGTCCAGAAGCGGAGTCTCCGTGTCATGCGCAAACTGCAGAATCTCCTCCATCGTTTTCGTATCACCTTTCAGCGTTGCCTGCAGCATTCGATCCGACGCAACCGCCAGATTATAAATATAGCCCAAATCCTCCTTCTCACGAATGGTCTTCGCAAACTCATCCATCAGCTCTCTGTTCGGAATATGAACCTTGCCATCCTCATAATTTAAGAAACCGTACACTACCATCGCCGAAAGAATTTCATTACGTGTTTTTAAACTCATTGACGTAGCCGCATACTCTTCTACGTTTGCCTTAACTGCTTCCCCCGCGACCATTAATGCCACATCTTTTTTGACGTCAGCCCTGTCATTCATAATATACGCAGATATTTCGGCATATGAGCCAGTTCTTGTCCAATAGCTTCGAATACAGTTGCGTGTCAGAGCCTCTACCACAGACCTCGGATTATACATACGTTCCGAAGATGGGGTATGGTACCCATCATACCAGTCTTTTAAATCCCGCCTTGATATCTTCCGATCTGAGATTCTTGCCTCATACCGTAAGTAGAGGTCATCAACCTCCGCATCTGTAAATCCAAAATACGCACTGTACAGATCATCCGTTGCCATCGTGTATTCATTAAAATTGTTAATAGTAGATCCACTGGAATATTTCGCAATCGGCAGAACGCCTGTCATATAGCTCAAAGCCACGTAGCCCGTATCCTTTGTTAATGCAGCAAGCCAGTTAATGAACTTTTTTCTGCCATCATTTGTAATATAATCCTTATGAAAAATACAGTCCCACTCATCAAATACAAGTATAAACTTTTCCCCTGTCTCCGCATAGATCACAGACAGATCCTCCAGAGGGGAAGCATTTTCCCAAAAGCCCACATTCGGAAACTCTTTGTGAAGATCTTTCGTCATTGTTTTTTCAATCCGCCCGATAAAGTCCTCATAGCTGCTGCTCAGCGAAGACGGCCTGATAAAATTAATATAAAGCACATGATACTGATTCATATATTTCCGGTAATCAGACTTTTTCTCCGGCATCTCTCCAGATTCCCCTGACAGATCCTTTGCAATATTCAATGAATCAAAAATACTGCTGCTGTCCATGCCCTTGCTAAAGAAAGCACCTATCATCGCAGCCATCACGGACTTTCCAAAGCGGCGCGGCCGGGTGATACAAATATGCTTATTCCCGGCCTCTACAAGGGGAAACAGTTCCCGTAAAAAAAGCGTTTTATCCACAAAATAGGGACTCTCAGTCTCACTCTTATACAGAGAAAAAGGCAATATACTGTTCAAATAATATCCCATATCCATATACCCCCATCTGCTGCCCTGCCGGTAATTGACGTTCGCGTATTATCTTCAAAAGCACTGCAAATCATCTTCAATTGCATTATAATCTGTCACGTTGCAAAATGCAATAAGACATTCAGATCAGATTCCCGTTCCACATAACAGCTGTTACGGCCAGATAAGCGAGATTCTCGGTCAGCTCAATCTCATCGTTAGTCAGTGTACCAATATTCCTGTATACGGAGGAACCTGGAAGCTTTCGCAGAACATTTTACATTTGCAGAGAAAAAGGAAATAAATATTCTTTCTGCAAAGGCGCAGCGTTTCATAATTTGCCTGTCCCTTGGAAATGACCATATCTGCTTCCTCCCAGATGGCTTTTGCCTGCGGAGATAATTCCGGCAGCCATGTCCCGGCAATCCCATTGCCGTTTCCATATACTTCAGCTACTTCCTGCATACCAATTTCCTCCGCATCCTCCATCGTCATATCATTGGATACGGGGCTGCCCTTTACCAGAACCTTTACATGAAGCCGGGGATAATTTTCCCGGATAATCTCTAAAAAAATCTTATCCATGACACCCTCGCCTGCATTGTCTGTTAAAAACAGAAGGTGCTCTTTGCTTCCTAAATCTGCTTTCATTTGTTCATAGGCATCCTGCGCAATACAATTCTGCTCTGCTTCATCCAGAAGCTTCTCCAGATATTCTTCTTCCACATTTTTCACAGCTGCAAAATCAATATAATTCCCCACAAGAGAAAACTGCAGTGCTTTCCGTAAAGGTTCTTCCGCAGTATGAATCTTCTCCCTGATTTTCTGCTCCTTGCTAAGCATAAGCCGGTTATAGTAAGACTTTTCTTTGGAATAATCAGAAGCCTTTCCAAAAATATTTTTGTATAATTCCGTAATATCCCGGACAATTACCGGCGCGCAGGTTTCCTTTGGCGCTTCAGATAAAATTTTAAACATCCCCTGGAGAAATGCCAGCTTTTGCTCTTCTTTTGCGTCTTCAAATACTGTATGTAACTGTTTTTCCGCCAAGCACTGGATGCATTCTGACCGTAATAATGTACCCATAGAAATCTCCTTCTTTTTTACTGACCTGTTCCACATATGCGACTTTCTTTTATCTAATCTCTTTGCTTCACATCAGTTTATTTTATCAGCGAATTTCATCGTATCACTTTTTCTTCTACATTTCTACATATAAAATATCGGATTTCATACTTTTCATTTCACAGGTGGTATCATCGAATTCAATAACCAATATTTTTCAGAAATCAGACTTGCTTCGGCTTGCAGGCACAGCCCACCGCGTGTTATACTGTCCAAATCATAATAAATCAAACTGGGAGATGACATTTTTGAAAAAAGCAATGAGTTATGGTATTTTAGCGTCTTTCTTTTTTGCGTTTACGTTTCTGCTCAACCGAAGCATGAACCTGGCCGGAGGATACTGGCTCTGGAGCGTGTGCCTGCGCTATCTCTTTATGCTGCCAATGCTGGCTCTGCTGCTCTTCATCAGAAAAGGCAGCCAGATCAGACCTGTCTGTGCTGCCATTCAAAAAGCCCCCGCTCCCTGGCTTGCATGGAGCACAGTCGGCTTCGGTCTGTTCTATCTGCCTCTGACGCTGGCCTCTGTCTACGGAGAGTCCTGGCTTACGGCTGCTTCATGGCAAATTACAATTGTGGCAGGCGTCCTTTTGACACCCCTGTTCAGGAAAAAAATCCCTCTTAAAAATCTGGCGATGTCTGCGCTCATTCTCGTTGGCGTCGCCATTCTCCAGCTGCCTCATATGTCGGGCCAGACGTTTCAGAACAACTGCGCAGCTTTTCTGCCCATTCTGATCGCGGCCTTTAGCTATCCGCTCGGAAATCGCAAAATGATGCAGCTTTGCCCTCCGGAATTTGATACCCTCCAGCGTGTCTTTGGCATGACTCTTTGCAGTACGCCATTCTGGGTTTTTTCTGCCATTACCGCATTCGTTAAATCCGGTCTGCCCGCTGCCGGCCAGATCATCCAGTCGCTGGGAGTCGCCCTGTTTTCCGGAGTGATCGCGACGATTCTTTTCTTTCACGCGACGGAACTCGTAAAAGAGAATCAGAAAAAGCTGGCTGCTGTGGAAGCCACACAATGCGGAGAGGTTCTTTTTACGCTATTCGGAGGCATCCTCGTGCTCGGAGATCCCTTTCCCGGTCTGCTCAGTTTTCTCGGCATTCTATTGATTATCATCGGAATGATTGCTAACAGCCTGCTGGCAGGATAAGCTTTTGTTTTCTAAAACCTGGTTCCGGACGTCCCTGACAGCAAATTTTCAATTCCCCAGCGCCCGGAAATCAACATACCCCGTCGCCAGATCCTCCTCATAAATCAGATAGCTTCCGCCCTCCATGTTCAGATACAGATACGGCATCTCATCCACGCGGACAATCCAGGCGACTGTGACCGTGACAGTTTCTCCTGCCAAAAGGTCAGTAATGTAATTGCTTCCGTTTGTTTCCTCTCCGCCGGCGGTATAATAGTCCATCGCATAGCCGCGGGATATCGTCGCGTAATCCCAGTCACCCGCCTCAAGCGTGCTTCGGTCATAAATGGCTATCATGCCGTCGTCACCTTCTGTCAGAGTGATCAGGTCTGCGTGATACAGAATATTGTGCAGAGCCGCATCTCCGTTATTGGTATATTCAATTGTCGCGCAGATCAGCTTCTGTTCCGCTTCCTCCGTCTTTACCACGGTATTCAGAGAATTGACGCCGTCGCCTGCTTTCACGTAATCAATCTGCATCGGCAGCAGATTGCCGTCTTCGTCTGAATACGTCTGCAGGTCATTAGTATAGATCCCAGAATCCAGTATGCTCTGCCAGTCGTCGCCCAGAATACTCATATTGTCTGATACCTGGACATCACTGACCCGAACACTGACCGTATGAAAAGAATCCTCATCTGCTTCACTATCCGAATAGGCAGATATCTCAAAGGAATCCCCAATCTGGTGCAGGTTTTCCTCCACAGCCGATGCTTCTATCGCCATGCAGCCGCCATCATCATCGTCTATCTCTGGCAAATCATCTTCCTCGGGCAAGGCGTCCGCAAGGAGCATTGTTTCTTCACTGCCGGTCACAATGAGTCCTTCCGCGACCGCAAGCAGCTCGTCCTTTGTTACCTTACCGCTCATAGAATAAATCCTGAGAATACGCCAGACCTCCGGATAGAGGATATACAACATCTGCGTCGTATTTTCAGAACCATCATCCAGATACTCCTTTTCCAGCCAGACGGCGTAGTGACCGTTCAGCTCCAGTTCCTCGCTGTCCACCACATTGGTTTCCGAAATCTGCGTTTCCGCAGGATTCTCACCCATGATTTCCTCTGTGATGCTGAAGCTTCCGCCCCAGATATCGTCCTCATAATCAATCTTCCAGCCATCGTCGTACTGCACCATCCCCTCTGGGAGGTAGGACGCTTCCACCGTCACACTTGCCGGAATCTCCTCCGGTACTTCCAGTCCGGCAAGCAGTGCGGCCATCGAGCCTTCGGAGTCCGTCTCCGTCTCAACTGAACCAATGGTAATGTTTATTCCATAGTCTCCTTCTGTCTCCGTAAAAAATCTCGCCCGGATGGCCGTGCCCGCGGCTACGGTCGTACACATGACGGCGGCAGCAGCAGCAACCAGCAGAAACGTCTTTCCGGCCTTTTTCCGCCCTGTACCTCGATTCTTTTGCGGATGCTCTGCCTTTATCTGCGTAGCCACCTCGCGCTCTATCATTGCCCGCATACTTTCCGGCATTTCCGGAAATTCTTCTCTCATATTCTCTAAATTCATATGGATACCTCTCAGTCTGCTTTCTCTTTTTCACATAGTTTTCCCTGCTTCCAGATCCCTGCGCAGCTTTGCCTTTGCCCTCGAAAGGCGGCTCTTTACCGTATTTTCCTTCACTTCCAGAATGGACGCGATTTCCCGGATGCTGTAGCCCTCCATATAGAAAAGCGTTACGCAAATCCGCATTTCTTCCGGCAGCGTTTCCAATGCCTCATACAAATCCGAGTAATCCCTTCCTGTCTCTTCCCGCTCCGGCACGACCTGCTCCTCAATGGAAACCAGATGTTTCTGATGGCGCAGAATGTCATAGCATTCGTTAATCAGGATTCTGGTCAGCCATGTTTTCGCATACTCGTCCCTGCGGAGCGTGTGCAGCTTTGTAAAGGCGCTGACAATCGCTTCCTGTATCGCGTCCGCGCAGTCCGCATCCTCCCGCAGCAGGGTCTTTGCCACATGATACAGGGAATCCTCAGAAGCAAGAATCAGGCTTCCCAATTGTTCTTTTGTCATAAGTTTCGTCCCTCTCTGAACCATTTTTCTGTATCGGTCATTCATGATACTATCTGTTATAACAGCTTACATCATTTAGACGCAAGAGGGCGCAAAAAAGTTCCCTTCGCACAAAAATTTTTTATTAACTGCATTCTGTCCCGCTTCAGAATAATTCCTCATGCCGCGTATGCTCGATCACCGCTTTGGTGACATCCATTGTTTTATCCGGACGCCCAATCAACACCGCGCCCTGCAAGGCATTTTCCAGGAACCAGTACTGCTCCTGGCTGTGATTCACCTCATCCGTTATTTTTACAAGCTGATACGAGACGCCATTTTGCCTGCCCGGATCCCCGATCGCAAACAGGGTTGTCCCAAAGCCTTCCAGGTTCAGCCCAAATACCTGCGCCTGATAACTGATCCGCTCTCCGGCCGCGTTCGCTCCGGCAATACGCCCCTGCTCAGACGCCTCTGCCCACAGCTGGAAGTTTACGCCGCCGCACTGGGCGCAATCCCCGCATGCGTAGATATCCGGCAGGCTGGTTTCCATAAAAGGATTTACAACAATCGCGCGCTCCGCCTGGATTCCAGCCTCCCGCGCAGCTTTTACATTCGCCCGGTTTCCGCAGGAAATGATCACAAAATCCGCCGGAAAAACCTCCCCGGTTTTCAGTTTTACCGCACTCGCACGCTCTTCGCCTTCCACTCCCTGAATCTGCACGCCCTCCAGGCAGGCCGCTCCAAGAGCCGCCATCTTTTTTCGCAGGACTGCTGCGGAATCTGCGTCCGCCTGCCGCCCGATGATCTGCGGCGCAGCCTCCAGCACCGTCACATGGATTCCGTTTTGCAGCAGTTCACTCGCGGCCTCCAGCCCCAGAACACCTCCGCCGATCACCACTGCGGTTTTGGCAGTTTTCATCCACTCCTGAATTTTCCTGCTGTCAGACAAATGGCGGATGGTCACTACGCCCTCTTTCCTCCAGCCGTCAAACGGAGGAATAAAGCTCTCTGCGCCAGTTGCAAAAATCAAACGGTCATAGTCAATCTCATCACCTGCGTTCGCCGTCCGGACAATCTTCCTCTCCGGATCGAGTGAGTCCACTGCTTCCCCAAGCCGCAGCTGTATGTGATGCTCCTCATACCATTTCTCCGGATGAATAAAAAGCGCCTCTGAGGATACGTCCGCGATATTCAGATTTTTGGTCAGCATCGGCCGATAAATCGGCAGATAATCTTCTGCAGATAAAATCAGGATCGTTCCTGTCTGGTCTCTTTTGCGGATCGCTTCGGCCGCCGATACGCCTGCGATGCCGCCGCCGAGAATGACATAGCGCAGATTTGTATCCTTCCGATATGAAATTTCTTCTTCCTCGACTGGTACACACTGATCTAGCCCTACGCCGCAGACCGGACAGATTCCAAGTGACGCATCAAAAATTTCGCCGCAGACCAGGCATTTCACCAGTTTCGGTTTCCGAAATCCACAAAACTCTGAAGCTTTTACCCCAGCATTTCGAACATAATTGTATTCACTCATTTTTCTACCTCTTTCCTATCTGTTTTCGAACTATTATTCTCTTTTTTTCAGGAAATTATAAAATAGAATCCTGCTTCGCGGGATTCTCGCGCTGCCGCGCGTCTGCGCAAGCAGACAGTTTCCTCTAGCGCGGCATGCGCATCCTCCCGGAGGGTTTTTGTCCGCTTCTTCTGCTGTAGGCAAAACAAATATAAAAACCCCGGCACAGAAGTCACCATTTTCTTTGTGAACTTCGTGCCGGGGGTTTTTCATTCAAGCTTTGCTTTTACTCGACAGATTTTTACAACGGCTGACATGACCAACACCTGCCCGATTATACTCTTCGATGGTTCGGTCAGAGAAGAAAAGCTTCAAATATCCTTTTACTGACCGGATTCACATGACAGTCAAATTCCGGATGCCACTGAACCGCCCATACAAATCTGTGCTTTGTATGGCGCACGGCTTCTACCAGCACATCTTCCGGGGTGCCAGACAAGTGTCCGTGCCATGCACTTCGGAACGAAACCGTGCCTGGCACAGATAGGCCCCCAGCACAGAACTGTCAGTCAGGAAGGTCGGACATGCGTTGAAATACGGTGCTGCATGTTCATCGTTGTGGGATTAATTATCAAAGTGCGGTCTGGCATCATATGTCGCCCCACAGTCTCGTCAGCGATTTTTTTGTCTCGAATCCATTCGGATACCGCTTTTTCAGCTTGTCAATATTCGCCTGCATCACATCTTCGAGCGGAATGTCCAGCGCATTTACGGCTGCCTGAATTTCTCCCTTTGAGAAGCGAGTCCCATCTGGCGCTGCAACAAGCTTATATCCCACAATTTCTTATTTATCCTTCCGTTATCGCCCCATATTTCTCTGGATGGCGATACTTCTCTCCCATCACTTCATGCTCACGATAATCCCGCAGCAAATCCATGTCAATCTCAGCTATATAAATGCCTTCCTCTTCCGGTGCTTCCAGTATACACATATCCCTTACTCCCAGCTTCAGGAAAGGATGTCCTTCCAGGATTGTTCGTCAAACATTCGTTTCTTGAAATAATATTTTCGATCATCCTCCGTAATTTCCCTGATAACTCTGCAGGGATTTCCAGCAGCAATCATATTATCTGGAATATCTTTTCCAACCACGCTTCCCGCACCAATCACTACATTATTACCAATTGTCACACCCGGAAGTATAATTGCTCCTCCGCCGATCCAGACATTATCCCCGATTGTGACAGGGATTCCATACTCATATCCCGAATTGCGGCTTTCAGCATGAATGGGGTGTCCTGCGGTATAAATAGAAACATTCGGAGCAATCTGAGCATTTTTTCCAATCGTAACCTTTCCAACGTCTAAGACCGTAAAATTATAATTGGCAAAAAAATTCTCACCAACCTCTATGTTCCAGCCATAATCACAGTGAAAGGGGGCTTCTATCATGATGTATTCGCCTGTTTTTCCCAGCAGCTCCTTGAGCATCTGAGGTGCGCGTTCCCGCTCTGCAGGCGGCAGTATATTGAAATCGTATATTTTTTGTTTACACAATATTCTTTCTTCATTCAAACCATCCAGCCATGCCTTGTAAGGCAAACCGGCAAGCATTCTTTCCTTCTGATTCATGATATTCCTTCCTGTTCTCTTCTATAATGTGACCATCGAAATTTACGGCGCCTGCGCCAGGAAATTTCGATGGTCAACGAGCAACTATCCCCCAATGAATCCAGCGAATAATGGTTCGTGTTACAGGCATTGCCGTTCCCGGCAGTTATCCGAAATTTTCGAATAACTGAGTCCTGTTGTAATTCGCTATCGTGAAAAATCTTTTTAATGTGATAATTAATGGTTCGCACATCGACATTGTACAATATAACCATTTTAAAAAAGCTACACAATGGTTACTGATCATCATCCCGAGTATGCACTGCGCTTTTCAAAACGTGGATACCGAAAAAATAGAGATATTACGAATCTTCCGCTATATCTTGCGTGAAAGACAAGAGAGTTGCTGTGATGGAAGCCGCCCTTCACTTCTTCGCGCACAATTTAAACATCCGCACCGGGTTATAAAACTCATCAATCTCCCTGTATACCCGGTCGCTCACCTGAAAGTCTACCGTCACAGTGGAAAACCCCGCCAGCTTCAACAGTTCCACATCTGTCCCCGGCCGCTTCAGATAGCTGTTCGGAAGCACAGCCATGATCTGATCGTGTTTTCGCATCAGCTCCGAGGCAATTCCTTTATGCGCATGGTTTTCCGGAAGCTCCACAGACGCCTCCTCTTCCCCGTAATCCGCGTCAAAATTCAGCAAAAGCCCGCCCATTTTCAGCAGCCGGTACCACTCGCGGTACGCCAGATCCGGGTGCGGCAGCGTCCAGGTCAGGTTTCTCGTCAGAATCACATCAAAAGCCTCCTTTTCAAAATCCGGCTTTTCCGCGTCCATGACAAAAAAGGAAGGCGCCGGCACAAGTCCCTGGGACAAGTCTTTCGCCCTCTCAATCATTTCCGGCGTCAGATCGATACCGGTCACCTTCTCATATCCTTCCTCAGCCAGCAGAATCGGGAAAAAACCGCTTCCAGTACCAACGTCGAGAATCCTCGCTTCTTTGCGGTCTTTCGGAAGAAAGGGCAGGATCTCATTTTTCCAGCGTCCTGCCTTGCTGCTTTCCAGTTCTCTTTTTCGCTGTGCCGCGAAGTCCTGCGATCTCGCGCCCCAGTAAGAAACCACATCTGCTTTTATGCTCTTTGCCTTATCCATCCCATTCGTCCATCCTTTTTTATGCGCTGAGCTGCGTAATAAATTTTCCAGCTATCGCTGAGCTGCTGCCTGCACTTGTTTCGGTCGATTATATCAGGCATCCGCCCATTTGATAAGCCTCCCAGGGGGTTATTAGGACTATATTTCCGCCGCTTTTTCATTTTCCCGAATACGCGGATCCAGAAAATTGTAAGAAATATCAACAGCCAGGTTCACCGCCATATAAATCAGCGCGATCCAGAGTACATACCCCTGAATCATCGGATAATCTCTGGCGCTGATGGAGGTCACCGCCAGATTACCCAGCCCCGGATAGGAGAAAATCACCTCCACCACAGCGGTTCCTCCGAGCAGAGATCCCAGAGAAAGACCAAGCATGGTCACCAGCGGCAGCAGCGCATTTGGAAACACATGTCTCCACAATATCGTGCTTTCTTTGATGCCTCGCGCCCGCGCGCCGATCACATAATCCTGATTCAGCTCTTCCAGTACGGCAGTGCGCACCTGCCGGGTATATTTTCCCATCATCGCAAACGCCAGTGTCAGAGCCGGGAGAATGATTTGTTTCCATCCCCCTCCGGAGGATACAACCGGCAGAATTTTCAACTGAATGGCAAAAAAATATAGTAAAAGCATGCCCACCCAGAAATTCGGCATGGACACGCCCAAAAAGGTAAACAACCGCACCAGAGAATCAACCGCTTTTCCATGGTATACAGCAGAAAGCATTCCAAACGGCACCGCTATCGCCAGCATGATCACCAGGGAAGTAAGCGCCAGCTTCAACGTCGGCCAGAGCCGCGCGGACAACAACTGCAGCACCGGCTTATGCATGGAATAGGAAGTGCCAAAGTCCCCGTGCAGGCATCCGGTCAGCCAGTTCCAGTATTGGACGAGGAATGGTTCGTTCAGCCCCAGCTCTTCCCTGGTCGCCTCCAGCACCGCTTCACTGGGCATAGAACCGCTGGCGGAATACATCGCGGTGACCGGATCTCCCGGCGACAGATAGGTTAGAATAAATGTGAAGAAACTGATCCCAAACAGAACAATTACCATCTGAAGGAGCCGTTTCCCCAATGCGCTGATTTGCGCGGCAAATCGTGAAAGATACCACGCTTTTTCATGGCGCGGCTCATTCATTTGTCTTGCACTCATAGCTTCCTCCTGCAGTAAAAATGACGTACAGGCCACACCTTGACAGGATTTACGTTATTTTCACCCCTACAGGTGTGACAGCAACAAAATGACACTGCAAATCGACCAGGGAAAGTCTTCCCCCCCCCTGTCACTCCGTCATTGTCACATCCGCCGTGATCCAGTAGTAATCCGCCGGTGTGCATTCCAGTCCGCTTACTGTGTTCTTCGCAGCTATGTAAATCGTCGGATAGCTATAGAACGCGCAGCAGGCATCATCCATCAAAATCTGAGAAATTTCCCGCTCGATTTCCACACGCTCTTCTGTGTCAAATACGTTCTCAAGGGAAGTGATCAGTGCGTCTACTTCCTCATTTGCATAGCCATACGCATTGTAAACCGCATCACTCTTAAAATACTGCTGCAGGAATACCGCTGCGTCGCCGGAATGGAATCCGCTGCTGTTAAAAATACAGAGGTCATAGCTTCCGTTCTGGATCGTATCCGCCCAGAGATCCTGCACATAATTAATGTTAATCTTTATGCCAATCGTACTCGCCGCATACTGAAGTGCCTCACAGATGATCGGCAGCTCCGCCCTGGTCGTATAAGAATATGCTTCCAGAACAACCGGAGTGCCATCCGCCGTCTCAATAATTCCGTCCCCATCGGTATCCGCATATCCTGCCTCCGCGAGAACCGCGGCTGCGTCTTCGATATCATAAGAATACGGATTTTTCAGATCGTTTACGCCAAGCGTTTCCGAAGCAAACGGTGTATTGCCTGCCTGGAACATTCCGTTCAGCTGTACCTCGCAGATCGTTTCCATATCCAGGCATTCCAGCAGGGCGATACGCAGCGATTTGTCGCTAAGCAGCCCGTTCTGGTTCATCAGACCCCAGTCCGTGCGAAGTCCGTTACTCATTTCCAGAATGTAATTGTCATCATCCATGTAAGCGGCCGCGTCCGAGGTGCTAAGACCATAGCAGGCGTCCAGCTCCCCCGCCTGGAAGGAAAAATTCATAACGGATGGATCCTGGAATTGCAGGAATTCAATCGAATCCAGCTGCGGCTCTCCATCCCAGTAATTTTCATTTTTCACCACATTCAATGTCATGGAAATCTGGTCGTTGCTTTCAATTACATACGGACCGGTGCAGATCGGACCTTCATCCGCCAGATTGGTCAAATCCACCGTCGTATCAAAAATCACAAAGAACGGATCCGCAAGCATACCCGGAAGGGTCGGCGCGGGTTCTGTCGTCGTAATCGTCAGTGTCTGTCCGTCCGCTGTCATGAAATCCAGGGAAAAGAAGTCCGCCGCCCTCGCGGAATTGTCAAAATCATACTGAATGGAAGCCATCGCCAGCTCCGCTGTCAGCTTCGTTCCATTTGAAAAGCAGACCTCATCCTTAATCGTGAAGGTCCAGGTCAGGCCATCCTCCGATACCGAATAATCGTCCTCGACCAGCCAGCCAACAGTATTCATGGAGGAATCCAGCTTCGTCAGTGTCTCGCCAACGCCCGCGCGTTCGATCATCCAGCCGTCATATTCATTGCTCGGATCCAGGGAGCTGTACGTCTGGGTCTGTCCGAATACCATATGTCCGGACGCCCGCGATACCAGTGTCGCTCCCGCGGTAAGTGCTGTAATCAACGCACTCGTTATAAGCAGCTTTGTAAACAATCTCTTTTTCATCCTTTGCCTCCTGCGGGATTTATATATTTCATTCTTACTAAACTTCATGCTCTTAGCCGTGCAGACATGGCATGAGCCCAACGATTGACGACACTTTTATAATAAACGATTATAAACCCCATTTTCTTTGAAGCAAGCCCCACCGGGGGTTATCCGGCTATTCGAATTTGATATAGATATCTAT
>JAJPXX010000017.1:3023-5384 GCA_021205225.1 Lachnospiraceae bacterium | reverse complement strand
GTTGTATTTTTAGACAAAAAGAAGGATTTGCTAATTGTATTTATATTGGATACCTTTTATTCTGTTTTCTGTAGGGGGATAGAAAAGTACATTTATTGGTGAGAATGACACGACAGGTAAGAAGTGTGACAGTCAGTTCAGCAGTAATAAAATAAGGAGTAATATGGAATGGAAAATGATATGTCTCGAATTATTGTAGAAACTATGGTCAGGAAAGCATTGAAGGATTTGCAGGATTCACCGGAGCGCAGCACACGGAATCTGGTGGATATGGCTTTGCAATTTTCGGAAGGACGTTTTCAACGCTCCTTTTTTTCAACCGCTCATACGATGCTGGAGAATGAACAGAGTTCTTATTACAGGCTGATAAAAGATATCGCTGCGCATGTGGACAATGAAAAAATTTTGCGCTTTGGTATGAATATAGGATACAACAGTTGTACTGCCGGTGCAAGACAAATACGGAAAGAGGAAGAAACCTGTGGCTACAATATCCCATGGACGATTGGTATAGAACTGGATTCCCAGCGTATGATTGATAATCCAGCAAGCTATCATTCGGTGATTACACAGGGAGAAAAGCTGGGTATTTATACATGGATGCTGTTCGCCCATGGACGGATGCCGGAATGTATGGCCCTGATGGACGCTCATCCAGATGACGCGTTCATTCTGTTTTGTGAACCGGAAGACGTTTCCCTGGCAATGATTGATAGTGCTTCGATGGTGGCTCAACTGATGCTGGCGGTTCAATATACAGAGGGGTGTGGGAGTGTTTTTGATGGACTCAGGGACAGGAAACTGCTTTACTCTGCATATCGATATTATACAGATGAAGATGTAGCCGAAATTGTCAACGGAGATTTCTTTAGCAGTGTCAAACAGGTACATCCTGTATTTTCTGCATTGATTGCAAAACCAGGCTGTTCGGAGCCAGCGAAAGAAAAAGTCGTCGCTTATGTAGAATCAGTTCGTAAGGAACAAATATTTGAAACAGTGGCCTGGGAGCTGGGATACGATAATAGCCGGATCGACAGCATTATATCTGATGAACCGGCTCTGACTTTCTTTAACAGCGCTGGTTGGCTGTATGCACTGTCAGATACAGAGAATGAAAATTACGGGAATCTGTTCAATAATGATTTGTATCAGATTTTGGAGCAGGCATTTCCGAAGAAAAGGAGAGCGTTTTAATGAATTTGCCAAATAAGCTTACGATGCGGCGGAATTTACGAATGCCCCCAATATGATTGACAGCAGTGGATTCCCGGAAGGGTATACGCCAGAGGATTATCATAGAGATCAGGACATTTTTTTCCGTTGGGTACGTTCGAATTATCCCGAATGACTTTGCGTCGGTCCATGTACTACAGACAGTGGAGAAATAAGAAGTGGAAAGTCTGATGATGAGGGTTCCCCCGGAGACGTAGAACGGGTTATGGGAACTCTATGCAGTATTATTAACATCAGTTCTATGAATGCATTCGGTCTAAAAAATTTTCACTTGTAATGCTTCCGATACTGTGTCGGTGTGCATCCCATAACGGATTTGAACTTTGCAATATAATTGCTTGGCTGGTTATACCCGCAAAGACCTGCTATTTCAGATACCGCCAGCGGGCCGGAAAGCAGTTCTGTACTCTTGCGCACCCGGTATTCAGTTAAAAACTGGTATGGCGTTGTCTGTAAATGCTCACGAAAAATGCGGCAGCATTCGCCGACACTGATATTTGCGGAAGCTGAAATATCAGCCAGACCGATCTCTTCCGGATAGTGTTCATAAATGAATGACAGCATAAGCTGCAGCCACTGTCTGTGAACCATACTGATTGAACAGATATCGGTGCTTTCGTCTGGCAGATTCATGAGGAAAGTATGCCATAAGGCAGCTATTTTGATTGAGATCAGATATTTATCCTGGACGGATAAATGATGATCCCACAGGGTATTTATCTCACGTAAGACTTTAATCACCGAATTCTGAGATGCTATATCTGAACGAAGGATTACCACGGGAAGATGGCCGCCGGTGACATACGGCAGAATATATTCTTTTTCCATGCGGCTTCCGGAGAAGAAAGACAGCATCTTATAGGGAAAATTCAGGCTGGCATATTGGCCGCCGTCGGAAAGCTTTGTTACCGCATGGATGATTCCGCTGTTAATAAATGCTGCATCGTTTTCATTCAAGGTATATTGTCTGGCGTCCGCCTGCAAAGTCAGTGAACCATGGATGGCAAGCGTAAACTGCAGTTCATCATGCCAATGAAAATCCTGTATGCCCCGTCCAAATGGGAAAATACTATTTTCACTGACACGGTAAATTTCAACTGGAAACAGATCATCCTGATATTTGTTTAT
>JAJPXX010000017.1:0-3011 GCA_021205225.1 Lachnospiraceae bacterium | reverse complement strand
CTCCCGAATTGTTAAGAATTTGATATTTTCTGACAGGCTTATTGTACCATAAGAATGAAAAAGCAGCTATAATTTCTTTGATATCGAGCAGGGGACTTTTTCAAAAAACACTTTGCCTGTCCCCTGCATATTAATAGAAAGGAAAGACTGATTTTATGGTGCATGAATTTGATAAAATTCCCATCCCCAGACTGGTGCTTAAGCTGGGGATACCGGCAATGTTTGCCCAGTTTTTTAATATTTTGTACAGTATTATGGACAGGGCGTTTGTCGGAAATATTGCGGGAGAGGGAGAGTTGGCGCTTGCAAGCATTGGCATTTGCGCCCCTGTGTTGACAGCGGTTACATCTATTTCTTCCCTTGTAGGCATTGGCGGCGCTTCTGTCATGAGCATTTCTATTGGGAAAAAGGATTATGAGACCGCCCACCTTGCGATGAATCATGCAGCGAAATTATTGATTGGACTGGCATTGGCTGTTACCGTCCTTTTGTTGGTTTGTATGAAACCGCTGCTATATGCTCTGGGATGCAGCGATACGATGTATCCGTATGCAGCCAGTTATTTTAGAATTTATATCACTGGAACGGTCGCAGTACTTTGCGGAACCGGGATGAACCAGTTTATTCTGGCATTTGGAAAAGCCAGACGGGGCATGCTTGCGGTCATGATCGGCGCAATCGTTAATACGGTTCTTGATCCGCTTTTTATCTATGGCTTTCATATGGGGATTCAGGGAGCGGCGGTTGCTACGGTCATAGCGCAGGTTTGCGTATTGCTCTATGTGCTGTCGTTTTTGCTTTCTGACAAATCACTGTTTCGGCTGGGCTATACGCATTTGAATCCGGTTATTGTACGTCAGATTCTGTCCATTGGAAGCCTGCCGTCTTTAATTATGCTGTTTGATAATCTGCTTGTGATAGCGCTGAACTTTACGCTGCGAAACTATGGCGGGGATGCGATGGGAGACACTTATATTTCATGTGCTTCGATTGTTCAGAGTTTTATGGTGCTGGTATTTTATCCGGCGCAGGGAATCACGACCGGGTGTGGGACATTGTACAGCTATCATTATGGAGCAGGGCATCCGGACAAGGTGATGCAAATTTTTAAATCCGTTTTCTGCCTTTGTGCCGGATATATGCTTCTTCTTTGTGTTGCAGCGCAGCTGATACCGGAAGTATTTGCCCGGATATTCATAAAAGAAAAAGCTCTGGTCGCTTTATCTTCTTCCTGCATACAAAAATACACTTTGGGCTTGCTGGGGGTTGCGGTACAGTATGCGGTCGTCGATGGTCTGACAGCAATGGGACAGCTGCGGTTTGCTCTGCCGATCTCATTTTTCAGGAAAATTCTCTATCTTGTATGCGTATTTACAATTCCGGTTTTCTGCCCGTTGGACAATGTGTTTTATGCTGAAGCTATTTCGGATATTGTGGGAGCAAGTATTACTGTAATGGTATTTGTGATCGTAATTGCTCCGAGGCTGCGGTTAAAAATGATGAGCAACTGTTCGTGATGAAAAGCACGTACTGGCCTGTGGAATTTTGTGTCCGTGCATTTTTCAATGATATGAGAAGTCGTACATGATCTATTGTTATGAGGATATTCTTTCAAAACGATTGCCGAATGAGGTAAAGGCTTCCATTTAGCAGGATATTATCCGGTGGCTCATTCGCATTGACAGAATGTTTTATCAGAAACAGAAGATTAAAATAACGTCGGCGTTAAGCTTTTTTTAAGAAAAAAGCCTGAGACTTTTGACTGAAAAATACGTCATATAATATAGAAGTACTTCTTACAAAACAACTGACTGTCAACAAACGAGATCATGGAAATGAGGAAACAGGAGATGGAAGACACACAGATCATCAGGATGTATGAACTGCGCAATGAGGACGCGGTGCTGGAGACCAGCATGAAGTATCAGAACTACTGCTACAAGATTGCGTGGAATATCCTGAAATATTATCAAATTATGCGGAGGCAGAAGAAGAGGAATCCATTGAGTTAAAGGCGGTATTTAAAACGGATGAAGGGGATACATTACTTTACTCAAACTTCCCATAGTAAGATTTTTAATTATTCTTCGGTTTCATTCCCCAGAAGACCACATTCATAAGAATGACAATTACAGCAACAACAATCATGGATACCCAAAAGCCCATGTTCAATCCAAGTAATTCTGTAGTGCCAAATAGCTTCATCCAGATATCGGTCATAGTCATAATCGGTTTCCTCCTTTACAACAGCTCGCCATAATGACGAACGTACGCTTTTTTCAAACTGGTTGCCAACAGCATATAGAGCAGGATGCATGGAATCAGATAAAGGAAATAACTTGCTGGCAGCGCAGCAAAACCCAGTAATGTTCCCAACGGTGTAAACGGAATAATGGTTAATACTGTGATTCCTGTCAACGTCATCAATGTCAGAGGAGCGGAGGCGCGGCTCTGAAGAAAGGGCAGCTTGGGTGTACGGATCATGTGAATGACCAGAGTCTGGCTCCACATGGACTCCACAAACCATCCTGCCTGGAACATTGCCGTGTATCTGAATTGCAGATCTGCAAGCTCTGCGCCGCTGAAATGGACGGCAAGGTCATTATACAGAACGCCGCTGGATACAAACATGGGGCAAAACACGAAGTACATGAAAATATAGGTCGTGAAGTCAAAGATGGAGCTGGTCGGCCCGATCCAGATCATGAAGCTCCCCACGCTGGATGCATCCCACTTCCTCGGAACGGCAATGAATTCTTCATCCACGTTGTCCCAGGGGATGGCTGTGCAACTCAAATCGTAAATCAAATTCAAGAAAATCAGGTGTACGCTCATCATAGGCAGGAACGGCAGCAGTGCCGATGCCGCCAGCACAGAAAACATATTGCCGAAGTTGGAGGATGCTGTCATCTTGATATATTTGATCATGTTGGCGTAGGTCTTGCGCCCTTCTATAATCCCTTCCTCCAGCACCATCAGGTCTTTTTCCAGCAGAATAATATCTGCCGATT
>JAJPXX010000161.1 GCA_021205225.1 Lachnospiraceae bacterium | reverse complement strand
CTACGCTTTTTGTGAAAATTATAAAATATATCTAACTTTCCTAAAATATTTTTTTAATAGTGAGACAAAAATAGCAACATCTGAATCAGTGTTCTCATTTGATAATCTTTTATGAGACTGGATATTCATTCTTTTTCTACATCTGTTATACGAAAAAAGGGGATTCTTATATCATTCACGCGTAGCCATCCATCCTGAAAATCTATGTCCTGCACTTCTCCTGCTTCAATGAGATAGTTCCCGGTGTCTCTGTTATTATGATTCAACGGCTGAAACCACGTCACCTTTATCTTTTCATGACAGTGGATCGTATGCGGTACAATCGTAATTTTCTGTATCGGCTGAGCGTCCTTCTGCAGCGCCGAGATCAGCACCGCTGGCACCGCTCGTCGCAAGCGCGACCGAGTGGAAATCAACGTCGCTGGAAAGCAGGACTTTTTTTCCATGTACTTTCAGGATATTTTCACGTCCTGCCAGATCCGGCTTATCTACAATAATGCGGCGGTCAAAACGGCCCGGTTGCAAAAGCGCCTGGTCCAGTACCTCCGGACGGTTCGTCGCAGCCAATACGATGATGCCGCTGTTTGTTTCAAATCCGTCCATCTCCGAGAGCAGCTGATTCAAAGTCTGCTCCCGCTCATCATTACTTCCAAAACTGGTATCCCGCTTTTTTCCGATCGCATCAATCTCATCAATAAAAATAATGCACGGTGTATTTTTCTTCGCTGTCTCAAATAAATCCCTTACACGGCTGGCACCGACGCCAACGAACATTTCCACAAATTCCGACCCTGTGATATGGTAAAATGGAACGCCTGCTTCCCCCGCTACCGCTTTTGCGAGCAGGGTTTTGCCGGTGCCCGGCGCACCTACCAGCAGTGCGCCTTTTGGCTGTTTTGCCCCGATTTTGATGTATCTGTCCGGGTTTTTCAGGTAATCTACCATTTCCTCCAGACTTTCCTTCTCCTCATCCTCCCCGCGACATCCGCAAAAGAAACTCCTGTTTTTTCCTCCACGTCGTACTTCTTCGCCTTCGATCGTCCGAAGCCGCCCGTCATGCCGCCGCCTGACTCAGAGCCCCTCATCCGTCTCATAAAGAACCGCATGAGAAGGAATAAAACCAGATACATGATCACAATCGGCAAAACCCAGCTCATGATCGTGGAAAGTAAAGACGCCTGCGCAGGAATTTCCTGGGAGAAGCTGACGTCATATTCCCTCAGCGTAGCAACCAGATCCGCATCTTCAATACGCCCCGTGTAAAAAATATAGTTCCGCTGCGATGAGAATACCACCTACAAACTCCGGTTCAAAAACGAAACCGCAGCCTACCGGAACTACGATGGCCAGCAGAGCAGGAACCCTCATTTCCCCGATTGTCCCTTTTGTGGAAATCTCGATGCAGGTTTTATAAATGCGTTTCTTCATCCAGATTTTCACACGGGCTGTCATAGTGAATGGTCACTTTTCCTTTTGCCCAGGCCGAACGGGAATAACAGCATTTCCCACAGCGATTACACAGAGAATCCCAGTCCTTTCGCCATTTGAGCCAGGCCTTAAAAATATCCCATAGCATTTTCACTTCACATACCCCCATATTATGAGAAGAAAACCGCTTCTCATAACACTCCAGAATCTGGCGATTCTGTCGCTAACTTATCGGGTGAGAGTACGCAAGCTCTCCGCTTCCGCTCCGGTCGGTGCTAAACGAGCGCCACTGGCGCTCAGCACCCTCTCCTTCCGATAAGTTATATTCTGAGAAGATAAACACACTTAAAGCATTGAATCCCATAGACAAATGCTTTTTTCTTCAAGATGCCTGGTCTGCTATAATCTCAATGCGACAGATACATACCCGAAGCCGGCAAAATCTTCCAGAGACACATAATACCACCCATCTTTCTGACCTGTTTTGGGGTACAGAATGTCGCCAAGTCTCGCCTGATTTTTATATTCTACACGAATTTCTTTCACGACCAGACCGCGCTCCTGCTTCAGCTGTTCCTGTATGATGTCCACAGCAATCTCTACATAGCGGGCATTATTGACATGGTGGTTGGAATCTATAAGTTCCTGGACAACCGGAATGGGATTCACTTTCTGTAAATTCTCAGGCATCTTTATCTTCCGTGAGGCATATTCCATTGGAATTCTTTCTTCTATATTATATGCCGCCATCTCCATAGCATCCGGCCGTTCGGGTCTTCCGGTATCTGTATTCAAATATACCCAGGAGCAATTGGCCCTGACCATGTACGAACCTTCTTTGTCCAGGAGCATAACATTGCGCCATCCAAGGCATCCGGAAAAAGCATACGGAATCGTTCCAACCGTTATTTCTTCAAACATTTTAGGATAACGGTCAATTACAATCTGCCAGCCAGACAGAAGCCATAAACGATGGTGCTCTTTTAAATAGTCCGGCCCTACCCCCAACGCTTCCGACTGGAACAAGCAGCAATCCTGTAAGTAATTAATCAGGCCTGTCAGACTCAGATGTCCTGTTTCGTCTGTTTCACTGAACCGCACCCGGCTTGTAAAAGAATACATACACTTCATCTCCAGAATATTCGATTGGCGCTTAACAGACATTGTTCGGATGTCCATTAAGCGCCACCCTGATCAGTTATTTCGGTCGACCACTACAAATTAAAGCTTTTCCTGATTGCTTACCTGCCTTTTATTTTAGCCAGGGACTCCCTGATCGCAGCCAGAACGCTTTCGTCTTTTTCATGGGAAAGGCAGTAACGCAAGTGGGTCTCTACATAATCCCCTTCCGAATCGCCAAGCGTAACTGCCGCTGCTTTACGGATATCTGCATCACTGTCGTTCTCCATACACTTAATCAGTGTATTCAGAGAATCCTCATTTTCCGGCACCTTCCCCAGACCTTCTATCGCTGCCAAACGGACTTCTTTGTCCTTATCTTTTATCAACGCGGTAAGTTTGTCTGTTTTCTTCTTTTCTACCAGCTTGTTTACCTTGTCCACTTTTCCCATAGCTTCCATTCCTTTCTACTTTTGTGTGCCTGGTTATAGAAATTTCCCTCATCCATCCTGCAAAGCGTCTCTTTCTCATTTTCCTTTATAATCGAGAAGGAGACGGCATATCGGCTCCTTCTCGTTCGCGCGGTTGCTGCGTGCCAGTGGCACGCGTTTAGCCCTCGCCGGGTGGCATCCCACGCTTCGCATGGGATATGCCTTACGCAGTCCTGCGCATATTACTTACGCAGCGCCCTGAGTGCCGCCCCAACGCATAGCGTTTCTAATTGGGCGGCACAATCTGCCGCCGAATGGAATGAGGCGGCGTTTCCATCGGTGTCTGGCAGAGACGCTGCGTCTGGTACAAGTTTCAATATATTCTTTTACGATGCCTGTTCAAACTGGCTGTTATACAGTTCCGCATAGAACCCGTTCTTCGCCAGCAGTTCCTCATGATTGCCCTGCTCAACAATATCGCCGTCGCGCATCACAAGGATGATGTCGGCGTTCTTGATGGTGGACAGGCGATGGGCGATCACAAAGCTGGTACGCTTGTCGGTCAGCTTATCCATTGCCTGCTGGGTGATCACCTCGGTCTTCGTATCGACGCTTGACGTAGCCTCATCGAGGATTAGAAGCGGGCTGTTCTGAATCATTGCCCTCGCAATGGTCATCAGCTGCTTCTGGCCGGCGGAGATCGCTGTGTTGTCGCTTAAGACAGAATCATAGCCATGCGGCAGCGCCGAGATAAAATTGTGAATACCGCAGGCCTTGCACGCCTCGATCATCTGCGCTTCTGTGACGCCCTCTGTATTATACAGGAGGTTTTCTCTTACAGTACCCTCAAACAGCCAGGTATCCTGCAGCACCATGCCAAACTGGCTGTGCACGTTCTCCCTCGGGATGTCCGTTGTCGGGACGCCATCGATCAGGATCTCGCCCCCGGTCAACTCGTAGAAGCGCATCAGCAGGTTGACCAGAGTGGTCTTGCCTGCGCCGGTCGGGCCGACGATGGCGGCTTTCTGCCCCGGCTTTACCTTTACGCTGAAATCGTGGATAATCTCCTTTTCCGGAGCGCTCGGGTACGCGAATTTCACATGCTTAAACTCCACCTCGCCGCGCACATGGTCAATATGTTTCGTCTTCGCGGACTCATCTTCCATGCCATCCCCCGGCCAGTAAAGAGCTGTGTCTTCACCAGGCTGGTATTCGCGCCGTCAAACTTCTCTTCCTGGTATTTCTCCGCATTGAACGCACGTACCACGCGGATGCCGCTTAAATTTTCCTGCGTGATCCGGTTCACATCATCGACCTGCTTCTGGACAATGCGGAACTTCGGGATCATCACCGCCAGCAGAATGACCAGGGACGTTACCACGATGGCAACCGCCGCAGCCACGAAAACGGACAGCTGCCAGCTCTTCCCGATGATCTTAATAATTGCCCAGATGGCCATGATCGGCGCACAGAGCATCATCTGCAGCCCCATCGCGATCAGCATCTGGATCTGCGTGATGTCATTCGTGGTACGGGTGATCAGGCTGGCCGTTGAAAATTTCTTAATCTCACCAGCCCCAAGTGCCGATACCTTGTCAAACAGCTTCGCCCGGACATCAAACGAAAAATCCGATACGATCCTTGCCGCAAAGTAACCGACGATCACAGTCATAATCGCGCTGCACAGCGCACAGCCGAGCATTTTCCCGCCGACTGAATAATATTCCGAAAGCTCCGTGACCTCGCTGCTGATCAGCACCGTGATCTCCGCCGTATAATCCGGCAGCTTCAGGTCAAAATACACCTGTCCGCAGACCAGAAGCAGACAGATGAGTGCAAGCCACCGGTCTCTCGGTTTCATAATTTTTTAAATATGAAGCATAATAATCTCCTCCTCATTAATATGTCACATTACCTTTTTCTTTCTTTTACTTCCTTACTCTTCGGGTTTGCCGCCCAGATTTCATCCGCAGTCGGCTTCCATCTGTCCGCATAAGGCGTTGTCTTATCGCACAGGTCGTCCACACTCTCCGGGCTCTGATAATCCGTGCTGACCGCCCCGGTCTCTTTCACCATTTTGCGCAGGCACTCCGGGTTTTCGAGCATCGGACACGGGCGCATCATGTTGTCGTTGAACGGCTGGTTGTCATGATATGCCTGGAACAGCGGGCTCTTCAGGGCGTCCTTCAGGGTTGTTTCCCTAATGTTGCAGTTCGAGTAGTGGATAAACACACACGGCTCAATATCCCCTTTTGCATTGATATGCAGGTAATACCGTCCTCCGGCAATGCATCCATGCACAAACTCTGCGTCATTCTGGAAATCTAGTGTAAAAAGGGCCTTCGAATTACGGAATTCGCGGATTGTTATTCCGCATTTTATATGCTCCCAAACCCTATCCCTCCCCGTCAAAATAAT
>JAJPXX010000168.1 GCA_021205225.1 Lachnospiraceae bacterium | reverse complement strand
CACCGGAAGCTGATCCGGCTGTGGTATTCCCAGACTGATTGTCGCACTGGCCTGCGGATCGAAATCCACGATCAGAACTTTTTCCCCCTGCTGCGCCAAACCAATACCAAGATTCACACAAGTAGCCGTTTTCCCTACCCCACCTTTCTGATTTGCGAAGCAGATAATATGAGCATTCATTCCTTTCCATCCCCCTTTTCGTCATAATTCTTATTATTTGCATGGATTGCCCCATCCAACAGATGAGATGCCTCCCGACGGGGATAAGACTCTCCATTCCTGCGGTCTGCCTCACCTGCTGCAATACACATGCACGCTGTCATAACCCCCACGAACCCGCCTGCGCAAAAAGCAATAAAATGTGTAAGCATAAATATCCTCCTGCTCTTTATGAAAAAAAGTATCCATTGCGGACACCCAACTACAGTTACCTGTCTTCACTTTTTCCCAAAATGAAAAAAGCGCTCAGCAATCAATCATTTGCCAAACGCTTCCAGAATCGATTCTCCAAAAAGAAAAAGCTGCCAGTAAGAAAAAACACATACTGACAGCTTCCTGTAAAAATCTCATTATTCAATTTTTAACGTTTCCGTCCTACAATCCGATAATAATCCTTCATATCAATCATAAGGTCTACATAGAACTTCGGACTGCGGAACGGGTCTAAAATGGTTTGTGAAGAAGGCAAACCGTCTCGACGTGGCACGAATTCGCAAACATCTCCGTCGGACAGACTTTTTTCAGTTCGTACCCGCCTGCGCACAGGTATTTCAAATCCCGCGCAAGTGTCGCGGAGTCGCAGCTCACGTAGACGATTCTTTCCGGCCGGATTTTGAGCATGGTGTCGAGTACGCTTTGCTCGCAGCCTTTGCGCGGCGGGTCAACGACGATGACGTCGGCATGGATTCCTTCTTTCTCGTATTTTTCCGGCAGGACTTCTTCCGCTTTGCCGACGAAAAATTCCGCGTTTGTGATGTGATTCAGCTGTGCGTTCTGTCTGGCGTCACGGATGGCATCGGGCACGATTTCTACGCCGTAAACGGTGCGGGCTTTCTGCGCGAGGAATAAGGAGATGGTTCCGATTCCGCAATAGAGATCCCATACGGTTTCCTTGCCGGTCAGGTCAGCATATTCAAGTGCTTTTCCATAGAGCTTTTCTGTCTGGCGGGGATTTACCTGGTAAAAGGAAAGCGGTGAGATGCGGAAACGGACTCCTCCGATTGTATCTTCGATGAACTCCTGCCCCCACAAAAGCTTTACCTGCCGCCCCATAATCACGTTTGTCCGCTCGCGGTTGATGTTCAATGTAATGCTGGCCATACCTGGAATGGTGCAAAGATCCTGAACCAGGCGCCCGCTTTCCGGCAGGGAGGTTCCATTAATGACCACACAAACCATGATCTGTCCGGATGTGTTCTCTGGAATGGTTTCTGCGCGCTGCCAATTGCAAAGCGATTCTTCGTTCGCTCCGTCATGCGCAATCGAGGGAGCGTTTCCATTTTCTTCCGCATAATTCTCTTCACAAAGCACTTCGCTGGAGACGCGTATCATCACATGCCGCACCAGTCCCCTGCCCGTGGCCTCGTCGTAGGGCTGGATATGGTATTTTTCCATATGATTCAGCACGATATCGAGGATGGTCTGGTTGACTTTTGCGCCGAGCAGACAATCCCGGCAGTCGATAACAGTATGCGTGCGTCCTGCATAAAATCCGGCGATCAGTTTTCCGTTCTTATCTCTGCTGATGGGAAACTGCGCTTTGTTGCGGTAACGGAATGGGCTTTCCATACCTTGTCCCGATTCGCCACGCGAATCGAGGACGCAGGCCGAGTCATCGCTCATAGAGCGATTCTGCATGACTCGGCTTTCCATTCCAATGATCGGCTCCATGGGAGGATCTGTGAAGCCGCCGATGCGCTGCAGGTTATTGCGCACCTTCTGTTCTTTGAAACGAAGCTGCGCCTCGTATTTCATTTCCTGAATCTGGCAGCCGCCGCAGGATCGGGCGACCGGACAGGGCGCTTCGGCCCGGTCCTGGCTGGGCGTGAAAATGCGCAGCAGACGGGCGTAACCGTAGGTCTTTTTCATTTTCATGACCTTTACCTCCGCCACATCCCCGATTATAGTGTCCTTTACAAACAAAGTAAGGCCTTCGCTGTGTCCAATGCCAAGGCCTTCTGTGCTGAAATCTTCAATTCTAAGTGTTACAACATCATCTTTTTTCATACATATTTTCCTGTACTGTTTATTCCCGCGAGGCAACAAGCCAGGCAGCCGTACCTGCATCGCTACAAGTTTGATACCCCGTATGCCTGTATTGGGGTATTTATCGGAGTATTTAACTTAAATATTAGCGCAAACCACGCCAGCTGTTTTCTTAGGCACCCGTATATTCCGCTTGAGCGTCAAAACAAATCGTATCCTTCACGTCTTTAAAATTCAGATGTCTTTCTCAGATTCGACTCAAAGAGCCGGTTATATCCCAGCCATTCGTTGTTATCCCCGGCGTTTTTCAGGACTTCGCGCATGGTTTCCAGCTTGGCATCTGTATCGTCGGCATAGTTGAGCGCAAGTGCTTCCGCGAGCGCCGGCTTTTTGGGGGAGCCGTATTCGAGCTCGCCATGGTGCGCCAGGATACAGTGCTGCAGCTCGCTCATCAATTTTTTGGGAAAGCCCTTGATGTGGCGGCAGCCAAAGCCGACAAGCTCGCTGCCCATAACAATATGCCCGAGGAGCTGACCATCGTCGGTATAGTCGTTCTCCGGGAAGTTGGAGATTTCTTTTAACTTGCCGACATCGTGAAATACTGCTGCGGTGAACAGCAGGTCTTTCCGGAGATAAGGATACTGTTTTACATAAAAATCACAAAGCTTTACAACGCTGAGTGTGTGTTCCAGCAGACCGCCGACAAAGCTGTGATGAACCGTTTTGGCCGCGGAATGGTTTTTAAATGCGGCGATAAATGCCTCATTATCCACAAAATACATCTGAATCAGCTTTTGCAGGTAGGGATTTTCTACCTGACGCATATAGCCCATCAGTTCCTCGTACATCTCGTCAATATTTTTCTCGCTGACAGGAAGATAATCCGCCGGAACATACTCGGATTCCTCTGCTTTGCGGGCGCGGCGGATGCTCATCTGAAGCGTACCCTGAAAATTGGTCACATCACCATTTACAAAGACATAATCCAGTACGCCAAACTCCTCGATTCCGGATGAATTCGGATCCCAGATTTTCGCGTCAATAGTGCCCGTTTTATCCTGTAAAACGACGTTTTCGTAGAGCTTGCCGTTCTTCGCGGTCGCGGACTGTTTGTATTTACACAAATAAATTTCGTTTATTTTATCTCCCTCATGAAACGAATTGATAAACTTCATACTTCCTCCTCATATGGCAGGGTTTCTCAATTCCTGCCTTATTTTTAGCGCAGCTGACTATTCTGTCAGACAACGCCTTCCACGCAGCTGATTATTTCTGCCCATCCAATTCTTTCCTGACACAATCGGTCGCAGCGCAAACCAGTCCGCAGCTATCACAGGTGGTTATTCTGTCAATCGATTTTTACAAATAACCTGTTCCGCAATCAGCTCGTTCCCGCTCATTCAGACAGTAATCTGAATTTCCCGCCCGCTTCTCTGATAACGGTAATAACGCACCCCGGCGGCGTCCATCATACGCTTGGATGTCAGGACAGAGGGCGTACCCTCATATTTGTCCTCGTCGTAGACGACGGTTTTTATCCCGGCCTGAATAATAGCTTTGGCACACTCATTACACGGAAAGAGGGAAACGTACAGTTTCGCACCCTCAAGGCTGCCGCCGCGGTAATTGAGAATCGCATTCAGCTCGCTGTGCACGACATACGGATATTTTGTATCCGTCTCGCTGCCTTCCCGCTCCCAGGGAAATTCATCGTCTGAGCAGCCTTTCGGGAAGCCATTGTAGCCCATCGAAAGTATTTTATTATCTTCGCTGACAATGCAGGTACCCACCTGCGAATTCGGATCCTTAGAGCGCATTCCCGCCAGCTTTGCCACCGCCATAAAGTATTCGTCCCAGGTAATGTAATTTTCTCGTTTTCCTGCCATTGTGTTCCTCCTGTCTATGCGCGGCTAATCCGTAAAACAAATATCTTCCATAACCAGAATAATACAATTATTTTCGATCAGCAGGCCCGCAGCCGACTGTTCTGAATAGTTTCTATTATTGTACCGAACTCATTTTAAATTGTAAATAGTAAAGTAAAATAACTGTTCAGAACCATTTCAAGTAAAAATGCCATGCGGATTTTCCTTTCCGCACAGCATTTCAATAACGATTCAATTATTTTACAGCGCTTTCTTTGACCGTCTGCAGCGCTTTCGCGACCGGCGGCAGCGAGATAACAATAATGGTAATCACGCTTTCCAGCAGGATATAAGAATAGTTGTAAATAATCGGGTACAGTGCCGTAAGTGCCTGCGGGAAGTTTTCCGGCATATAGTCCATCCAGTACAGATAGCCGCCCAGCGAGTGGAACGCGCCGCGCACAAGAATGCCCAGTATGTAGCCTTTGAGAAGCCCGTTTTTGGATTTCCAGAAGACTCCGGCCAGGCCAAGACCCGCGAACGCAAGTACATAGTCACAGCACACCTGGAAAAAGCTCAACACATATGGCTCCTGAAGGAATTGCAGAATGCCATAAGCAAGACCGGTCAGGATACCAACCTTCACGCCGTACCAGTTGCCGATCAGGCAGATGAATAGCATACTGAACAGGGTCACCGAGCCGCCATAAGGCAGATGGAACACTTTAATATACGAAGTGACAAACGCAAGCGCCATCGCCATCGCACAATACACGAGCTGCTTCGTCGACATCTTTTTTGCCGCTCCCGCTTTGCTGTGAAAAAATGACGCCGCCAGCACCAATACGATTGCAGCTATGGCGCAAAGGGCGTATCCAAAAGTAGTCAAACCACCGTCTGCAGTTACAATAGACATAAAAACTCCTCCCTTTATATATGCACAGCCGCGCAAGGAATTTTTCTGGCTAACGCCAGACGCGGCCAGTACAGACGAACAGGGCTCGGCAAGCCGTCTCCTGCCCGATTCCTGCATCACCTGCAATGAGAGATGCAGACTGCGTTACAGCGGGATAACTATACCGCAGAATCAGAGGAATGTCAAACGATTTGATTACGCGAGATTATGCCGCCAGCTCATGCCGTTACAGGGACACGCCCTAACCAATTCACGTTACTTCAGCCACTACAGGCGTGACCAGTAACCTCATGCAAGCATCCCGCCCAGGGTCCCCCCGCCCGCACAAAGTACCAGAGCCATAACAGTTCTCGTCAATTCCGGCTGCAAGGCGTCCTACCCCAAAGCTGACACCACCAGCAGGAGGAGAAAATACAGGATTCCGGTCAACAG
>JAJPXX010000091.1:2606-5422 GCA_021205225.1 Lachnospiraceae bacterium | reverse complement strand
CAGTTTTATTGATTCCTCTAGTGTCCTAATTCTATAGTCTTCCTTATAAGCACTCATACTCATTTCATAAGCGGAATCACCGAATGCTTTATCGGCAAGACCGCCAATCTTCCCAGGAATTTTCCCCATCAATTTCACTGCCGTATTTGTGAACGGAACCATGACAATTCTGTGACCCTTAACCTCTGCAATCATCTGTACCATATCTGAGGTATTCGTGTACTCTGCATTCTGCGGGAAGAACACACCAGATTCCTCGTTATCTATCATCAGTTTCACAAATTGACAGAGGTTCTCAATGTACAGCATGGAGCGCTTATTTTTCGCAATTGGAAATACTGGCAGCTTCGATGCCAGCTTTGCCAGTTCCGGATAGTTACCTTTGCTCCCCTTGCCGTAAATCATCGGGGGACGCAGAATGACCACTTTGAAATTGTCATCTACTAACGCTCTGATTTTTCGATCTGCTTGCCATTTGCTGTCACCATAAAAGTTCAGTGGATTCGGTTCTGTGGCTGCTGTGATAATCTTCTCCTTGCAGCCAGAGTAGACAATCATTGATGACATGAAAATGAACTGCTTCACGCCTGACGCTTTCGCTTTTTCAGCTGTCTCCACAGCAAGGTCTGTGTTGACCTGATAATAGAGCTTCTTCTGCTCATCCGCCACACTGCCCACATCCGCATGGGCAATACCAGCGACATGATAGACAACATCGTAAGAAGAAAAGTCGTAATCTCTCCAGGCATCACCAATCATGTCAAGAGTATCCACTATATATTTACCGGATGATTTGTTCAGCCAGTTTTCAACTGAAATTCCTATGTATGAATTTGCACCCGTGATTAGGATTCTCTTCTGACTCAATGATTCCGCTTTTTCTATATTCTGTGCATCTATCTCTTCTGGTTCATACTCACGCTTAAGTTGGTTATCCTGCAATACAATTTTTCTCTTAATATTCGTATACACAGTGGCAGCAGTACCGATAAGCGCAACAGCCCCGGCCGCTTTCAATCCTGTGTGCTTACTAATCTTCTTTCCCACAGGCTGACTCCACTGTGCAGATTTCTTCTTCCCCAAGAAATATTTCCCGATAGCTACAAGCGCACCAACACCAACCGTTCCGGCCACGCCGACCACAGCAGCACCTGTTTTAATCTCTTTATTTATCTTCTCCGGGCTGACCAGCACTTCACTTCCGTCACCGGTCTTCTCGCCTTCCTTGTGCATCTCACCGGTGCCGCCTTCAACAACACCGTCATGACTAAGTACAGACCCAATCGTTCCCAAGAAGCACTTGATATCCATCCACAGATTCATTTTCTCGACATACTCACCATCGAACTTCGCCTTTACCGGAATCTCAAGTTCATCTCGTCCATTAATCTGTGCCCAGCCGGTAAGACCAGGAGTCACATCATTTGCGCCATACTTATCACGCTCTGCCACCAGATCGTCCTGATTCCAAAGTGCCGGACGCGGACCAATGATGCTCATCTGGCCACGAAAAATATTGAAGATTTGAGGAAGCTCATCAAGAGAAGTTTTCCTTAAAAACCGACCGGTTTTTGTGATAAAGGCATCCGGATCATTCAGCATGTGCGTCGGCATATCCTTCGGAGTGTCTGTGCGCATGGACCTAAATTTGAGAATTTCAAAATACTCACAGTTCCTGCCGACTCTCTTCTGCTTGAACAGCACCGGTCCCGGAGAGTCCAGCTTGATAGCAACAGCAATCGCTCCGAGGACAGGAGACAGAAGCACAATCGCTCCGCCGGAAAGGACAACATCAATTGCCCGTTTCAGCGGGAGGTATTTCTGCTGTGCTTTAGTGAGAGTGTGATGAACAGTCTCCTCACCAGTGTCTATATTCTCTTTTTGCACAGAAGTCTCATTATTCAGGACACTCTCGTCCTCCAAGACTTCCTCTCTATCTAAAACTGCATCGGAAGTTCCCATTGCGCTCCCCTTAACCTTTCCTGTTAATTATTACTGCAACTAATCAAAAGAAACTCGGCTCAACCCCTGTCTTAGCCTTCTCCGCTTCCATCCAGACCTTATTCTGCTGTGCAATTGCTTCTGTCTGGTCGCAGACTTCAATGTAAACCTTTCCGTCTTTCACACCAATCTTCTGGATGGCATAAACGACAGCGGAATCAATGGCATCCAGTGCCGCAACACCGCTCTCACAGCTCTGCTCCGTGCCATCGATATTTAAAATGAACTCGCCTTCAATGCTATTCAAAACTGTGTTTAAAATCATATCCATCGAGCACTCTTTCCTCTGAAGATTCAGTCAGCCTTACCGTCCGGCTTTTCTCCCACCGGATGGAAGGTCGGCACTATTTTTTCAACCATACTCACAATATCAGGACTATTCTCATAGCTGGCATTTGCCAGTTCCTCCAACTGCTGGAAAAATTCTTCTACTTCAAAAGGTATGGGTTTGCCGATAAAAATCAGCTCGTTATCTGTCTTTTTAATCCCTTCCTCTGCCATTAATTTTTCTTCGTACAGCTTTTCTCCCGGTCTCAATCCTGCTAATGTCAAGAGAGGAACAACTTTTTTTCTGTATATTTTTTTCAAAATGCAATATTCTTCAGTACAAAGCACTAAAAAAGAGCCTCTGATTGCTCAAAAGCTCTTGAATCGTGCTACCATATAACATTGTCGAGTATTTTAATATGTCGGCTAATTCTCTATCTTAAAAAATGTTTCCAGACCATATGCAACTGATCTATGTGCCTCATCAAATCTTTTATATTTCTGATTTGCTTCTTCCTCCGTGCCCTGTCCGTCTCATAAATCCACAG
>JAJPXX010000091.1:0-2590 GCA_021205225.1 Lachnospiraceae bacterium | reverse complement strand
CTGTTTTTTTCATCACTCACCTGATCTACCGCTCCTATGTCTTCTAATTTCCGAACAATCTCGTCAGCACTTTTTACGCCGATACCACGAATCTTCTTATACCAGCCATCACGGGACACAACCTTGACCAAATCTGCAAGGTTCATTATACCATGCCCTATAAGCCGATTACGCATACGGGGAGGAAATTCTAAATCTACCAGTTTTACGGATTCCATATCTGAAATGATCTGTTTCTTGCGCAGCCCTGCTTCATCCTTTCGCTGAACATTAATTTTTTCAATATATTCTCTTTGCGCATCATAGCCCCGGACAATATAAGGCAGACTGTCCGGAGTGCCCATTTTTACAAGCCCCCTATGTACAATTTGTCTCGCTCTTGAACAGCTAATCCCGTAATATTCACCAATCGCTGTCAAAGTCATTTTTTCTTTATACCTGCGCAGAAGCATATCACGTTCCCGCTCCGATAAACGAAGCAGCATCGCTTCAAGTCCATGCTTCTGATCAGCAGTAAGATTGCCGTAATCTATCTGTTCTTCTGATACTTCATTGACTTCAAGAGCTTCAAGAAGTCCAACCGGATAGTCTTTTATTTTAGAACACACCATTCATCTACACTCCTCATTCTTACTCATACAAATTCAGCATATTCCATCTCGTGAGGAAACTGCTTTCATTCACCAGCCACAGCAAAATAACGCCGGGAATAATCAAAAATGCCTCTTTAGCTCCTTTTTCATACAGCAAAAATTATTTTACTACCAAATGGTAGCAAAACCATATATATTATGCCACCGTTTGATAGCCTATGCAAGAGGTGATTCCAATGAAATATCAAAGAATTGAAGATATGCGTATAGACCATGACCTTACACAGAAACAGATCGCCCTGGAAATCGGCTGTAACAGGGAAGTCTACCGCCGCTATGAAGCCGGGGTGCGGGAAATACCTGTCTGGGTTTTGATCGCACTCGCCAAATATTATAATTGCTCGACTGACTATCTGCTTGGCATTTCCGATAACAAGCGACGGTTTGGAAAATAGAGCATATCCTATCATACTAAATCCACGATCACCAACTCGGTTGGGTTGAAAAATCGTGGAATTTTAACTGTATTAGAAAGTCCGCGGCTGATGACCAGCCTGTCTTCGTGTACCCCACTGGTCAGTTGCGGAAACATTCCCTGGCCTGGAGCATACACGCCATGTCCGAAAAACCGCCATTGTCCTCCGTGGGCATGGCCGGAAAGGACAATGTCTGCACTGGTCTTCCTGACATATTTCGGATAATACTCTGGCTGATGGCAGAGCAAAATCTTAAAGCCCTTGAGTCGGTCAAATTCTTCCAGCCATGCCAAATTAGGAGTCTCTCCACGTTCCGGGACTGGCATATGGACAGATGCCGATGATAGACCGCCAATGTTTATACCTTTCCATTGCAAAGCTGCATCATCCAGAAGAATCGCACCAGTCTTTACTATCGGCATGATGTCAATGAAAGAGTAACGGTTTCCAAAGCCATCATCTCCGGTAAAGCGTTCATGGTTTCCCAGTGAATAAAACGTTGGCGCGATGGTTGATGCTTCTGATAAAAAGTCCAGCGCGTTTTTCTGCATAGACAGATCTGTTACTTCATTCTCTGTTCCCAGCACCAGATCGCCTGCAGCAGCGATGATATCCGGCGCAGCCTTCCTTATCCCATTAATGACAGCCTTATATGGCCTGTTGTGCAAATCAGCAACCAATGCAATCCGAAGTCTGTCTGCCTGTGTATGATTTTTTATGTTCCTATAAATCGTATATTTCGTTATAACCACAGTCTTGTCTCGTCCTTTTCTAGGTTCTAAATCGGCGCAACACCTTGCCGTTTTCATTGGATTGTCCTACCAAATAAGCGTTACCAGTTTATCGAAAAAAGACCGCATGGTGGTTTCCACACGGCCTCTCTATACACTCCTTCAAGGTTTACTCTGCGTCTTTGCGCTCGATCAATTCCTTTAATTCAGACGCTTTAATATTTTTTTCTTTCATGATTTCCAGAACCGCTTTAAGCGCCGCCTCTTCCGCTGCTTTCGCTTCCATTGCTTCAATCTCATCCAGTTCATTTTGAAGAATCGCTTTTTCTTCATTCGCCTGGTCTATCTTCGACTGAATGTCAGCGATCTTCTGATCGATTACTTCAATCTTCGCTTTTATAATTTCTTATTTTGATCTGCGTACACGTGCCATAATAAGTGCCTCCTGTGTTTTTTCTTTTATTATAAAGAGCGAAGATTCGCTTGTAAAGTGAAAAATGTGTGTGGACAACTAAAAGGCGTCTTTAAGGAACCTGCACCGAAGGGTAAATAGTGCAAAACAAATGGGCGGCAAGCCGCCCAAATGCTTAAAGCAACCAGATCACAATCATAAAACTCTGGTCTCACGCTATACTCATTAGTATGTTTTCGATAAGCACCTACCGGATAGCAAAAGCATCGAATCCGGTAGCCTCATATTTAATGCACAATCTAATCTGTTTTTTCCCCTTTGCTTTCTTCCCGGCCTGCCATTGCATCAATATCCGGATTAATCATTTCCCTGTCTTTC
>JAJPXX010000216.1 GCA_021205225.1 Lachnospiraceae bacterium | reverse complement strand
AAGACTAAATTCAACTTTGCCCCTTTCGGAGTGGAATTTACTTTTTCACTTCAGTTACTCTAAAATATATCAAAGAAAACTCCGGCGGAAGTTGCCGCATCTGGCCTCCTGTGGTATAATGCTCCCGGAATCCGCATGACCCTGTCAGGGAAACCACGCACTTATACCAGTGTGCAAAAGCACCTGTAACCGTTTGTTTTTCACAGTTATAAGCACTTTATATTTTACAGAAAAGAGAAAAAAATGAGTCAGAACCTTTTTTTAATCGGATTTATGGGAGCCGGCAAGTCCACGGTCGCGCGGGAGCTGCGGGATCACTATGGGATGCGCCTGATCGAAATGGATGAACAGATTGAAGCCCAGGAAGGACGGTCGATTTCTCAGATTTTCGCAGAGAGCGGCGAAGCATATTTTCGTGCCCTGGAGACCAGGCTGCTTCTTTCACTGGAGCAGGAAACAAATACCGTCGTCTCCTGCGGCGGCGGCGTACCCATACGCGAAGAAAATGTCGCGGCCATGCGCCTGAGCGGAAAAATTGTTTACCTCTGCGCAGCTCCGGAAACCATCTACGAGCGGGTCAAAGATTTCCACACCCGGCCGCTGCTTGAAGGAAATATGAATGTAGAATACATCAGAAACCTGATGGCACAGCGTATCCCGAAATACCAAAGCGCCGCGGATATCACCGTCGCCGCGGACGGCTATGACGTGCGTGCGGTCTGTGAGGAAATTTTGCAGAGTATTCATACGGGACGCTGAACTACGCCCAACAGACATTCAGCGTAATGAATGAAGGGGACTTTGCAGCACACAGGATTTCCAAAAGCTGCGCTTCAGAAGTCTGTAAACCAGAAGAGAATTAAAAAAGCCAGTGTCCAGACTTTCTCAAAGGAAGGTTTGGACATCCGGCTTTTTATAATTGCTTCTTTTCCGTTCGAATGATATGGCTTGCTACGCGCTTCGCCTTCTCTCCCGTATCATTTTACCGGAAATATAACGAATTCCATCTCAGCTCGTTCTTGAGACTGCGAATGGTAGTATTATTGTCAATCAGGACAGTCTCAATCCCCATCGCCGCGCCCCAGTCTTCCATCTGCTCTGCGGTCAGGTCATAGGAGAACGCCGTGTGGTGCGCGCCGCCCGCAAGGATCCACGCCTCCGCGCCAGTCGCCAGATCCGGCTGCGGCGTCCAGAAGTTGGTCGCTACCGGAAGCTTCGGCATGGGCTTTTCCACCTTCTTGCAGTCAACTGCATTGATGATCAGGCGGAAACGGTTCCCCATATCAATCAGGGACGTCGCGATTCCCGGACCTTCCTTAGCGGTAAATACCAGGCGTGCAGGGTCTTCGCGGTCACCCATGGAAAGCGGGTTTACTTTAATGCTGATCGGCCCCTCGGCAATGGTCGGGCAAACCTCCAGCATATGCGCCTCCAGAACACCCTCTTTGCCCGGAACAAGGTTATAGGTGTAGTCTTCCATGAAGGAAGTACCCTTAGCGTTCGGAACATTCTGCGTCATAATCTTCATCAGGCGAACTATCGCCGCAGTCTTCCAGTCTCCCTCACCGCCAAAGCCATAGCCTTTTTCCATCAGGCGCTGAATCGCCAGACCCGGCAGCTGCTGCAGTGCGCCAAGATCGCCAAAGTGCGTCACGATCGCCTGATAATTTTTCTCCTCCAGGAAACGTTCAAAGCCAATCTCAATCTGCGCCTGCACCGCCACGTGTCTCCGGAATTCCGCTTCATCTCTCCCCTCCAGGAGGATCTGATATTTGTCGTAGTATTCCTCAACCAGCGCATTGGTGTCTGCCTGTGATACCGCCTGCACCGCCTCCGCAATCTCATTCACCGGGTATGCGTCAATCTCCCAGCCAAACTTGATCTGCGCTTCGACCTTATCGCCCTCGGTAACTGCAACATTGCGCATATTATCAGCAATACGCATTACGCGAATATGGCTGCTCTCCATGATACCCACCGCCGTACGCATCCAGGCAGCGATCTTCTCCTGCACCTTCTGGTCGTTCCAGTGGCCAACGATTACTTTGCGCTCAATACCCATTCTCGTGACAATATGACCATACTCACGGTCGCCGTGCGCGGACTGGTTCTCATTCATGAAATCCATGTCAATCGTGTCGTACGGAATCTCTTCATTAAACTGCGTATGCAGATGAAGCAGCGGCTTGCGGTACTCCTGAAGCCCCAGAATCCAGGACTTCGCCGGTGAAAACGTGTGCATCCAGGTAATGACGCCCGCGCATTCCTCATCAGCATTCGCTTCATTAAAAGTCTTACGGATCACCTCGTTTGTGATCATGGTTGGCTTCCATACCACCTCATACGGAAGCACACCGGACTCATTCAGCTTGCTTACAATGATCTTCGAATGCTCCGCCACCTTCGCGAGGCATTCATCTCCATAGAGATCCTGCGATCCGGTTGCAAACCAGAACTTGTAGTTTTTTGCAGCTTTCATGTAACAATATCCTCCTTCTATTAAATAATGTAACATAACAATTCAGAACAAGCCACAGACATATGACGCGCTAGCAGCATATAGCCTGTGTAGCAGGCGGTCTGTGGCCTGCTGTCCTGAATCGTTACAAAAATATAGCAAACGATATAAGTCGTTTTACTTTGCGCCGGACACAGGGCTGCTTTAGCAGCCATTCTCTGCACGTCCGCGTGCATCAGTCACACCCAGTTTTCCATCCAGGCATGTACCAGCTGCGGCCACACCGCGACCGCGGCCTCTGTCCAGCCGCCGTCCGCAGAGCCGGTCAGCCGGTTCGCAAGCGACAAACCATGCCCGCCCCTTTCAAAAAGATGGAATTCAGTCGGAATATGATGGCTCACCAGCTCATTCACCAGAAGCAGTGAATTCTGCACCGGAACCAGGTCGTCCTCACAGGTATGCCATACAAACGTCCGCGGTACCTGTTCTCCCACACAGAATTCCAGAGACAGTTCTTTTTTCTTCTCCTCATAATCTGCGCCCAGAAGGCTGCGGAAGGAGCCCTCATGCGCATACTTCCCGGACGAAATAACCGGATAGCAAAGAATCAGAGCGTTCGGTACAAGAAGCGCAGAGCTGACACCCAGATCCTCTGACAAAAATGCGCGGTTCCAGAACATGGCGTAATTCGCCGCCAGATGTCCGCCCGCTGAAAACCCGGACACAGCGATCTTCTTCGGATCAATATGCCATTCTCCCGCGTTTTCACGTATCACAGCAACCGCCCTTCCCAGTTCCAGAAGCGCCGTCGGATACACGGCCGGAGCCACAGAATAACGAAGTACCGCCGCGTGATAGCCCATGGCAAGGTACTGCATCGCGATAATTTCCGCTTCCCGGTCAGAAGTAAATTCGTATCCGCCGCCAGGGCAAATCACTACCATCGGACGCTCCTTAATCGCGATCTCCGGTGAATCATCCAGAATATACAGATAAAGCGCCGCGTAGTCCATGGAATTCTGGTTTTTAATATCAATCTTTTCGTATTTCATGATTCTGGCTTTCCCCTTCCTTAAAAGTCCTTTGTGCGCATAGAAAATCCGCCGCCCAGCATTTACACCGGCACGGCGGACTTCCATCTAACAGTGCCAGTACGTCCGCTTTAATCCTCTGATTCTGACTCAGTTTCAGATTCCGTCTCCGCATCTGCCTCTGACTCAGTTTCGGACTCCGTTTCCATTTCCGTCTCCTCTGCTTCCGTTTCCGGCTCAGATTCTTCTTCTGACGCAGTCTCCGACTCTGTCTCAATCTCCGTCTCCGACTCTTCCTCTGTGTCAGTCTCAGACTCCGCTTCTGATTCGGCTTCTGTCTCGTCCTCCGTCTCTTCCTCTTCATAGAGACTCAAATTAATATCAATGGTAATCGTAGCGAGTACATCATCGTCCGTAGTAATCTCACTGTCCTCTTCCCACTCTTCGTAAAGCGCATCAATCGCATCTTCCTTGCGTTCTTCGACGATGCTCTCCTTCTCCTCTTCGGTCGCCTCTTCATCAAACGCACTGATCACCCGCACCACATAATAGCCGCTCGTGCCCTCTACCGGATAATCCACCAGGGTATCGTCCGCCAGATCCTCCGTTGCGGTGATCATGTCTTCCACTACCGAAGTGCTGTCCGCGCCAAACGTCGTCTCCGTCACAGACAGATCCTCGTCAATCTCTGCGGCTGCCTCTTCCAGATCCATGCCATCCTGAACCAGCGCAATGATCTGCTCCGCTTTTTCATAAGCAGCTGCCATTGCCGCCGCCGTTTCCGGATCCTCGGTCTCAGTTTCTGTCTCAGTCTCGCTCTCTTCTTCTGTATCTGTCTCTTCCTCAGTATCCGCTTCTGCTTCCGACGCATCCTCCGCATCTGACTCCTCATCAACCGCATCAGCCGTCTCTGTCTCAGACTCCGTCTCATCCGCAGAGGTCGTCTTCACCGCGGTATTCCCTGTCAGAAGCGCCGTCTCAGACTCCGAATCGACCGCCGTCTCTTCTTCCGTATCTGCGGCAGTCTCCTCTTCTGTTTCCTCCGCGCTCTCTTCCTCTGACTCACTCTCAGCTTCTTCTGTCTCTTCCTCCGTCTCGTCTTCGTCCTCTGTCTCGACGTAGACATACTCTACCCGCCGCTGCGCCGCTTCCTCATCCGAAACCTCTGTATCTACATCCGCCACCATGGCGACTTCCATCTTTGTCTGAATCGTGATCAGCGTCAGATATTCCTCCACGATCTCCTGTGTCGCGCTTATCACCTCCAGCGTCTCCTCATCATTTGCCTCGATGAAGGCTGCCGCTGCTTCCGTGATCGCCGCTTCCTCGTCCTCCGTCAGCTCCACCTCATACTCTTCCATATGCTGTCTCGCAAGGATCAGCTGATAGAACGTATCCACACAGCTCTCAATCATCATATCGCCAATCGTATAGCCTGTACTATATTCATAAGAAAAAGGATTATCCCCGAAATAATATTCATAGATTTCCTGCATCTGCGCCTGTGAATAATGTACCGCAAACTTCACTACCCCCGCGGAAACCTCTTCCTCATTTATCGTCATAACCGTTGCGTCCGCGTCAAACGCAGAAGACGTATCCTTTGAACAGCCCGCGAGAGAAGTCGCCGCCAGGCTTGCGCTCAGAAAATACACTGCCGCTTTCTTCATTCCCTTATTCATCTGAAAATACTTCCTCCATATAAAAATCCGCCATAGCCATATCGCAAACGAAGCCCTGCTATTGTTATTTGCTCCCCTGCCTGCAAAAGCAGGGAACCAGCTTTTCTGCATCTGGCAGTTATTACATTCACCGAATTATTATAATCGTTTTCCGTGGATATCGCAACATGAAATTTATTTTATAAATCATTTTTTACATCATTTTTTATATCTTCCTGATCAGCCGGAAGCGGCTTTTTTCTGCCTGCCAGCACCCAGCCGGATGTCAGCGCGGTCAGC
>JAJPXX010000218.1:1439-25146 GCA_021205225.1 Lachnospiraceae bacterium | reverse complement strand
GTATAAAATGTATAAATATATGTCTTATGAGCTCCGGGATCGCATGAATGACGCCAGCGGGCATTATTATAAGGAACCGACCATCCCGGCGGAGGTGGAATCTTACCGTGAACCGGTGGATGTGGATGATATTCTTTCGGATGTGACACTGGAGAAGCTGTATGCGCTGTTCTGTGATATTATGAAGCGTCAGGAGAACCGCATCGACCCGGTGCGCAGCCGATTTGGCCGGCTGGAAAAGGAAGATGTGAACCTGGGCGAGACGATGCGCTTTGTCGGGCAATACATATATGAAAAAAAGAAGTGTATGTTTTACGAGATTCTGTCTCTGCGGCCGGGAAAACAGTACAAAATTGTTACCTTCCTGACGCTTCTGGAGCTGATGAAGGAAGGCCGGGTAGAGGTCGAGCAGCCAGAGACATTTGCGGATATAAGCCTCTCATGGATCGGAGGCGGTCCGGAAGAGGAGCTGGATGAGCTTGCGGCAGCTTATGAGTAAAACGACAGAAGAACCAATACGACGGATAAGGATTTGCGGGGGTTACAGATGGACAGACGAAAGGCGGAGGCCGCGATAGAGGCTATTCTGTTTGCGACAGGGGACGCTGTTGAGACAGAGAAGATCGCGGCAGCAATTGAACAGGATGCGGAGACTACGGAAAAGCTGCTGCGGCATCTGCGCGACCGTTACCGGGAGGAGGATCGCGGGATTGAACTGACGGAGATTGACGGCGCATGGCAGCTTTGCACAAAAAAGGAATTTTATGAATACCTGATCCGCATTTCGAAACAGCCGCGGAAACTGGTACTTACAGATGTCGTAATGGAGACACTCTCCATCATCGCCTATAAGCAGCCCATCACAAAGCTTGAGATCGAAAAAATTCGCGGTGTAAAGAGTGATCATGCAGTCAATCGGCTGGTGGAGTTCAATCTGATCAAAGAGATGGGGCGGCTGGACGCTCCTGGACGTCCGATCATGTTTGGCACGACAGAGGATTTTCTGCGGCATTTTGGCCTGCGCTCTCTGGAGGAGCTGCCTGAGATCAATACCGTGCAGATGGAGGACTTTAAGGCCGAGGCGGAAGAAGAGGTTGAAGCGAAGGTAGAGGTGTAGGCACAGCCAATACGGGAAAAATGTGAAAAAAATACGGGTATAAGAGTACAGGGGTACGGCGGCGAATCCTTACGGCATGAAAGGGATTTTTCCCGCATAGAATGAGGCAAAGCTTCGCCGCGGGGTACTATTATGAATCAGACAGCCGGCCCTTTACCGGAAGCATCCTCTGGGCAATCTCCAGAACAGCAGGGGGGTTCCGGGCAATCTCCGGAACCGTCGGGCTCTTTTGGACAATTCCTGGGACAGCCTGAAACTTCTGGTCAATCTATGGGGCAGCCGGGGCTGCTTTCCTTGCAGGAAATTCTGCCCGTGCTGCTTCTGCTTGCCATGGGGCTTCTGACCGGCAGCGCCCTGCCCGGACTTTTGCAGATGGGAAACGGAAATTACGCCGGTCTGGCCAGCAGCTATAGCTTCCGGGTTTTTGAGAACCTCAGCACAGACAGGTGGGAGATTTTCTGTTATGTGGTGTCGGTGCGTATGCCGGTTCTGCTGATCCTGTGGATGAGCAGCTTTACGACGCTGGGGATTCTCTTTCATCTTGGATATGCCTGGTGGATCGCTGCGTCGGGCGCCATGCTTCTGGCTCTCTTTGGACAGCAAAGCGGATTTGGAGGCATTGCTCAGTTTGGCTGCTGCATTTTCCCACAGTGGATTTTTTACGCAATCCTCTGGAAAAAGGAAATGTCCATCTGGTTCCGCAGAGGGCGGACGACGCCGGAATGGTTTGGCGGCTCTGTCAGGAAGCTTCGCAGGAAGGATGTTCTGGAGCTTGTCAATCTGGCGGCGCTCTGTCTTCTTGGCTGTGCCTGCGAGGCTTTCCTGGGTACATGGATGCTGCGTCTGTATCTGCGCTTGTGAGAGCAGGCGTTCCCGGACGGGCAGACGGACACAGGCTGCGGACGCTGTACAAGTGAATGCAGGGATTTCCGGACAGATGGATATCCACAGGCTGCAGGAACTGCACCTGTGAGCGGATGATTTTGTGGAGGAGAAGATATGTTTGGGAGAAAAAGAACACCCGATAAAATGCAATCGCAAAGCCAGGGGCAGAAGGCATATGACCTGTCTGTCTATAAGCCTGTGTTAAAGTGCAGCATCTGCAACGGGGAGCAGGTGGCCGGATTTAAAAATCGTGAGACGGGAAAATTTGAAGAAGTCATGTTCATACGAAATGAGCGCGAGCTGTCTCAGTTTCTGAAATCCTATGGCTTGGAAACGATTGAAAAGGAATATTGATGGCCGAACATAAGGGAGAACTCCGAAGCATGAAAAAGAACGAGATCTTAAAAATTTATGGTACAGATTATCTTGAAATGACACAGGAGCTTTTAAGACAGGCTGGTCTGTGCGAGCTGCTCCCGGCGGATAAAAACAGCTGCATCGGCATTAAGCCGAATCTGGTGTCTGCGTCTCTGGCGTCCTATGGGGCGACCACGCACCCGGAGATTGTCGCCGGTATTATTGAGTATCTGCAGCGGTACGGTTATCGGAATATCGTGATTGCGGAGGGTTCCTGGGTGGGGGAGAAGACTTCCGAGTCCGTGCGCGTCTGCGGCTATGACCGGCTTGCCGGACAGTACGGAGTGGAGTTTCTGGATACACAGCGGGATTCTTCCTTCGAAAAGGACTGTGCGGGAATGAAGCTGAATCTGTGCGGCTGTGTGAAACGGTTTGATTTTCTGATCAATGTGCCGGTACTCAAGGGGCACTGCCAGACCCGGATCACCTGTGCGCTGAAGAACATGAAAGGCCTGATTCCGAACCGGGAAAAACGCCGTTTCCATTCAATGGGGCTTCATAAGCCGATTGCGCATCTGAATGCCGGTATTCGGCAGGATTTTATTGTCGTTGACCATATCTGCGGAGATCTGGACTTTGAGGATGGGGGAAATCCCGTGGTGCGCAATTGCATCATGGCGGCTCGGGATCCGGTGCTTGTGGATGCCTTTGTCTGCCAGCTTTTGCATTATTCCGTTGACGAGGTTCCCTACGTCCGCATGGCGGAACAGCTTGGGGTCGGCAGCGCGGACGTTGCGCAGGCACGAATCACGACCTGCGGTATGCAGCCGGAAGAGGATGCGCTTCCCAGAGAGCATAAGATTGTAGAACTGGAAGACGCTGTCTGTGAGGTAGAATCCTGCAGCGCCTGCTACGGTTACCTGATACCGGCGCTGGAAATGCTGCGCCAGGAGGGCCTTCTGGAAAAGCTGCACGATAAAATCTGCATCGGGCAGGGCTTTCAGGGCAAAACAGGGAAGCTGGGCGTCGGCCGCTGCACAGCGGGATTTACTTATCATCTGAATGGCTGCCCGCCGACGGAAGGGCAGATGTATGAATTCCTGAAGGAGTATATTGAAAGTGCAGCCCTGGACAGTTTATAAGCCTGGGCATCATTGCTTTCTTTCGTTTAGCGTTAGTTTTTCATATTTTACAATTTCTTTACAATATCTTGTGCTGCCTGAAATCTCTTTGGCGAAATCTTGAGAATGCAAGAAAACGCAATGCTTTCGGGCGGTTTTCAAGTCAAAAAAGCGGTTGATTTTAGCGAAAAATGTGGATATAATACGCTACATCCGCTGAAAATTGTTACAATTCTGATAAGACCAGATGGGGAATGACCGGGATTGCTCTTATGCGCAGGGACAGAGGGGATTTTGCAGGTTACGCTGTATTCATCCTGCGCACGGAACGCGCAGGGCGCTGTCTGATTCGCGGAAAGGGGAAATTCATGGAAGGTTGAGGATCTGGTTCATGTGTCTGGAGTTACCACAGTTTATTAATTATCTGAAAGAACAGAAGAATGCGTCGCGAAGTACCGTTGATTCCTATCAGAGAGATTTGAAAAAGCTGGATAGCTATCTGGCGGACCAGGGAGTGGACGAGGTCGCGAATGTGACCGCGACGACTCTGAATTCTTACATATTATATCTGGAAAGACAGGGGATGTCCACCGCGACTGTTTCGCGGAACGTATCCTCTATGAAAGCCTTTTTCCATTACGCATACCGGAGACATGAGATCCCGGAGGATCCGACAGAGTCGATCCGGGCGCCGCATATTGAAAAGAAGATGCCTGGGATTTTGAGTCAGGAGGAGACAGTGCGTCTTTTAGAGCAGCCTTCCGGCGACACGCCGAAGGAGCTGCGTGACCGCGCCATGCTGGAGCTGATGTACGCGACCGGTATGCGCGTCACGGAACTGATTCTGGTACGGATGACGGACATTCACCTCGGACTGAACTATGTTTTTTGCAGTGACGGAGGCAGGGAACGTGTGATCCCGTTTGGCGATACGACAAAGCATGCGGTTGAACGTTATCTGAAAGAAGGCAGGGAGAAGCTTCTGAAAGGAAAAGATAATGCGCTGCTGTTTGTCAATTGCTCCGGCGACGCCATGAGCCGCCAGGGCTTCTGGAAGATTGTGAAATCCTATGCAGCGAAAGCCGGTATTACCTCGGATATTACGCCGCAGACCCTGCGGCACTCCTTTGCGGTTCATCTGCTTCAGAATGGAGCGCCGCTGGAATCCGTACAGGCCATGCTTGGACACTCTGATCTGTCGACGACACAGGCGGCTTACGTCAATCTGGGCGTTGACCGGATGCGGCGTGTGTACCGCGCTGCGCATCCAAGAGGATGAGAGGTCAAGGTCGGTTTCTGACAGGGCGCGATATTGCTGTACCGCGCTGCGCATCCATGGGGATGAGAGGCGCGCTGCGAGTGCTGTAGATGGGAAAAGCCGAAGGCCCATAATGCGGGCTTTCGGCTTTTTTGTCCAATAGGAAAGTTCAGACTTTCCAGGTATCTGTTTTTATCTGACTTTAGCAGCCGCTTTTCGGGGCGAGGCAGGTGACAGGCGCGTCAAAGCTGGGGTTGAACGCATAGAAGTTCCGCGCGTCCAGCTGATCCTGGACACTGCGCATGGCTTCGCCAAAGCGCTGGAAGTGTACCACCTCGCGGGCACGCAGAAAGCGGATCGGATCGACGACGTCCGGATCCTTTACCAGCCGGAGGATATTATCATACGTGGTGCGGGCTTTCATTTCCGCTGCCAGATCCTCTGACAGATCCGTGAGCGGATCGCCCGTAGACTGAAATTCTGTCGCGCAGAAGGGGGCGCCGCCCGCGGCCTGCGGCCACACGCCGATCGTATGGTCCGCGTAATAGGGAGCAAAGCCTTCCTTTTCGATTTCTTCCGGAGAAAGCCCGCGCGTCAGCTGGTGGACGATCGTCGCGACGATCTCCAGATGAGCCAGCTCTTCCGTTCCCACGTCTGTGAGAATTGCGGATACGGTGCCGTTCGGCGAGGTGTAGCGCTGTGACAGATAACGCATGGACGCGCCCATCTCACCGTCCGGACCTCCGTATTGACTCAATATGACCTGCGCAAGCTTTGCGTTCGGCGTCTTGATTTTTACCGGATATTCCAATCTCTTCTCATAATACCACATTTAGTTTTCGCCTCCTTCCCATGGCCAGGCCTGGCTGACCCACTTCGCACTGTACGGCGCTCCCGGTCCGCCATGGCCGTAGCGCATCGGACCATATTTTTCCTCATAGAGGTGAAGAGCGTGTTTGCGCTTGTGGCTGTATTCATGGAAGGCCTGCCGCGCGTTTTCATCGTCCGGGTGGGTATCGAGGTACAGCATCAGATCATAAGCGCAGAAGCTGACCTCATCCAGATACTGGAGAAGCTGCTGGCAGCTGCCAGCCGGAATATCAGAAACATCAGCCGCACTGGCATATCCGTCTTTTGTGCAGGCACAGCTTTCTTCTGCGCGGCTATAGCGCTCCTCTGTACGCGCGCGCCCATCAGCCGCACAGCCGCAGCCATCCGGCGTGCGTGCGCGTCCGCTCGACGCCCGGCTGCGCCCATCCGGTCCGCCCATGCCCGGACGGTTTCCCGTCATACCGCGCATATTTCTTCCGTTTCCATACATAGCTCCATCTCTGTTCACAGGCATTTTCCCCCTTTCCCGCAGAATGGTTTGCAAAGACTCTCAAAAACTGTACCGACCTTTAGCGCGGTGCAGGGATCATAGAGCGTCTCCCACTGCTGATACGGCACATAGCTCATCGCAAGCGGCGCGTCCGCTTCTGTCAGATGATAATAAACGCTGTCAGCCAGGGCATTTTCTCTGCCTATGCAGCCGCAGCTTTGACTTTGAATGTCCGACATAATAGCTCCTTTCTGAAAAACAGGTTCATTACAGAATATGAGGTTTCCCTCATAATTGTTATTATGAGAAGAAAACCGCTTCTCATAATCTCCAGAATCTGACGATTCTGTCGTTAACTTATCGGTTCCGGGTACGCAAGGTCATGAATTGGAACGCAAGCGTTCCATTCCTGACCTTTTGTCCCTTGTATCATATTATTGCCCAAAAATCTTCTCTTAGCACTGGAAAATCAAAGCGGGATATGGTATGATAGCCACATTGCGGAGATTGTCTGAAAGGGCAGCCACAGTTTCGGGTATTTCAGGGGATTTGAGGGGATATTTTATGGCGGTAAGATCAGGAAGCATACGCTCAGTGAAAAACGGAAGAAGGGTTTCCAGGCGGAAAAAGCATTTTTTTGTGAGCAGATCTGCGGATGCCGAGCAGGATTATTTTGATTATAATCTTCTCGCGGTAGTCATTTTGCTGACCTGCTTCGGATTGATTATGCTGTACAGCTCCAGCGCCTACGAGGCGGTTGTGGAGAACAATGACGATATGGTTTATTTTCGGAAGCAGGCGATTATCAGCTGTGTGGCGCTGATCTGCGCGCTGATCGGTTCTCAGATTGATTACCACCGGCTGGCGGATTATGCACTGCCGCTTTATCTGGTATCGACGGTGCTGCTGATTATCACAAAGTATGTCGGTATCGAGGTCAATGGCGCGCGGCGCTGGCTGGGGACGAACTCGTTTTCCTTTCAGCCGGCAGAGATTGCGAAGCTTGCGGTGATCCTGCTTCTGCCGACCCTGATCTCGAAGATGGGTTATAAGTTCCGGGGGCTAAAGCCGGTGCTGATCATCGGCGCTTTCGGCCTTGTTTCGACATTCTGCACCTACTATTTTACAGACAACCTGAGTACGGCGATTATTATTATGGGGATTACGGTTGCGCTGATTTTTATCGCGCACCCGAAGACGCTTCCGTTTGTGATAGCTGCCCTGGTCTGTGTTGTGATTGTCACAGTCCTTGTGATCTGGATTATCACAGGGGATGTCAGCGGCGGCTTCCGGATCACACGTATTCAGGTCTGGCTGCACCCGGAGGATTACGCGAGCGGCAGCGGCTACCAGATCCTGCAGGCGCTTTACGCGATCGGCAGCGGCGGTTTTTTCGGAAAAGGTCTTGGGAACAGCACGCAGAAGCTTGGCTCGCTCCCGGAGGCGCAGAATGATATGATTTTCTCGATTATCTGCGAGGAGCTTGGACTGTTCGGCGCCGCGCTGGTGATGCTGCTGTTTGTCTTTTTGCTGTACCGGCTGGTGATTATCGCGCAGAATGCGCCGGATCTGCTCGGCTCCCTGATTGTCTGCGGGATTTTTGTACATATCGCGCTGCAGGTTATCCTGAATATCGCGGTGGTGACGAAGCTGATTCCGACGACGGGGATTACGCTGCCGTTTATCAGCTACGGGGGCACGTCGATTCTCTTTTTGATGGCAGAGATCGGTCTGGCGCTTGGTGTGTCCCGGCAGATTAAATTTAAAGGAAAGTAAATCCGGCTCCCGCAGGATTTCAGATATTTCAGGGGCAGGACCTGTCTTGTCCGAAAAGAGGAAAGAGGAGAATATTATGGGAAATGTAAAAACACGTTTTGCGCCGAGCCCGACCGGGCGGATGCATGTGGGGAACTTAAGAACTGCGCTTTACGCTTATCTGATCGCGAAGCACGAGGGTGGCACCTTTATGCTGCGCATCGAGGATACCGATCAGGAGCGCCTGGTGGAGGGCGCGGTAGATATTATCAACCGTACGCTGGAAAAGACCGGTCTGGTTCATGACGAGGGTCCGGATAAGGACGGCGGCTGCGGACCATATGTCCAGAGCGAGCGGCAGAAGGCCGGCATTTATATGAAATACGCAAAGGAACTGGTGGAAAAGGGCGAGGCATATTACTGCTTCTGTACAAAGGAACGTCTGGAATCCCTGAAGCAGGAGGTTGCGGGCAAGGAAATCTCGGTCTATGACAAGCACTGCCTGCATCTGTCAAAAGAGGAAGTCGAGGAGAAGCTTGCCTCCGGCATCCCGTGGGTCATTCGTCAGAATGTGCCGCACGAGGGGACGACAAAATTTGAGGATGAGATTTATGGGACAATCGAGGTTCCGAATGAAGAGCTTGACGATATGATCCTGATTAAATCAGACGGATTCCCGACTTATAATTTTGCGAATGTGGTTGACGACCATCTGATGGGGATCACGCATGTGGTGCGCGGCAATGAATACCTTTCTTCTGCGCCGAAGTACAACCGCCTCTATGCGGCGTTTGGCTGGGAGGTGCCGGTGTATGTGCACTGTCCGCTGATCACGGACGCGGAGCATAAAAAGCTGAGCAAGCGTTCCGGACATTCTTCCTTTGAAGATTTGCTGGACCAGGGCTTTGTCTCCGAGGCAATTATCAATTATGTCGCATTGCTTGGCTGGTGCCCGGAGGACAACCGCGAGATTTTTTCTTTGCCGGAGCTGGTAGAAGCGTTTGATTATCATCATATGAGCAAGTCGCCGGCAGTGTTTGATATGCAGAAGCTCCGCTGGATGAACGGGGAATATCTGAAGGCAATGGACGCTGATGCATTCTATGAGGCGGCGCTGCCGTATCTGAAGCAGGCGATTACCAGAGATCTGGATCTGCGAAAGATCGCAGCCATGGTGAAGACCAGGATTGAGATTTACCCGGATATTCCGGAAATGGTGGATTTCTTCGAGAAGATGCCGGAGTACGACGTCGCACTGTATACCAACAAAAAGTCAAAATCAACCGACGCGACCAGCCTGGAGGTACTTAAGGATTTGCTTCCGCGTCTGGAGGCGCAGGCGGATTTTAGCAATGACGCGCTTTTTGCCCTGCTCAAGTCTTACGTGGATGAGAAGGGCTGTAAGGTGAATTTTGTGATGTGGCCTGTCCGCATTGCTGTATCCGGGAAAGCCATGACGCCGGCCGGCGCGACCGAGATCATGGACGTTCTGGGAAAAGAAGAGTCGATCGCGCGGATCCGCGCGGCAATCAAAAAGCTGGAGGACTCACATGGCATTCAGTGAGGCTCAGGAAAGGGCGATCGCCCACAAAGACGGTCCGGCTATGGTACTGGCCGGACCGGGTTCCGGAAAAACCCTTGTGATTACACAGAGAACAAAATATCTGATTGATACATACCAGATCAATCCGCGGGAAATTCTTGTCATTACGTTTACAAAAGCCGCCGCGCAGGAAATGCAGGGGCGGTTTCAGGCGATCGGCGGCCGTTCGGGAGTGACATTTGGCACCTTCCATGCGGTCTTTTTTGGCATTTTAAAGCACGCCTACCATTACACCGCCGCAAATGTGATGAGTGAGGATACCAGAATAAAAATGATTCGGGAAATCTATACGCAGCGCTGTGCGCCGTCCGCCTGTGCGGCTGGATCTTCTTCTGATCCCTCTGCCAGGACTGCCGGAAGCGTCCTGAGTGCTGCGTCTGGCGGCAGTGGCTCACAGGGAGGCGCCCACTCAGGAGCGGCGGAGTCTGCGAACACGGAGACAGAGGCGGATACGATTTCCGGAATTGCCGCGGAGATCAGTGCGGTGAAGAACGAGCATATTTCGCTGGAGCATTACTACGCCCGTTCCTGTTCAGAGGATGTCTTTCGCGATGTCTATCGCTGCTATGAGGAAATGCATCGGCAGCAGCGGCTGCTGGATTTTGACGATATGCTCACTTACACCTGGGAGCTTCTGACACAGAGAAAAGACATTCTGCACGCCTGGCAGGAACGCTGGCATTACATTCTGGTAGATGAATTTCAGGATATCAATCTGCTGCAGTATGAAATTCTGCGGCTTCTGGCCGCGCCGCGGAACAATCTTTTCATCGTCGGGGACGACGACCAGTCGATTTATCGGTTTCGCGGTGCAAAGCCGGAAATTATGCTGAATTTTCCAAAGGACTACCCGCAGGCGGAGACCATTCTCCTGGATCAGAATTTTCGCTCCACCGGGAAGGTGGTGAGCGGATCCTTAAAGGTCATAGAGGAAAATAATCATCGTTTTTCCAAGAAAATCCGCTACGTCCGCCCGGAAGGAACTCCGATTGACATCCGTGAATTTCAGGATCCGGATCACGAGAGCCTGTATCTGGTGCAGCTGATCCGAAAACGGGCGGAAGAAGAGCATGTCCCTTACCAGGACATGGCGATTCTGGTGCGCACCAACCAGGGAGCCGGCCCGATTGCCGAGCGCCTGACTGAATTCAACATTCCTTTTCTGATGCGGGAAACGCTGCCGAGCGTGTATGAACACTGGATTGCAAAGGATTTGTTTGCCTACCTCCATCTTGCGTATGAGGGCCTGGAACGGAATGCGTTCCTTCGGGTCATGAACCACCCGAAGCGCTATATCAGCCGGGAGGCGGTTGCCGCGGCGACTGTGCGGGCTCCGCAGGCGGCTTCTCCGTCACGGATGGCTGCGCATTCCTGGCAGGCGGAGCCCTCTTCTTTGTATGCTGCAGGTTCTTTAGAGAATATGGACGCTCAGAAGACCGTATCCTTTGCAATGCTTTATGAATTTTACCGGGAGAAAGAATGGATGGAGGAGTACCTTGTCAATTTCGAGGCGGATCTGAAGCTTCTGCCGAATCTGAAGCCTTACGCCGCGGTTAATTACATCCGGTACGGGATGCAATATGAGAAATACCTGCAGGAATACGCGGCGTTGAGACGGATGAAAGCGGAGGAGCTCATCGAGATTCTGGATGAGATCCAGCAGGGCGCGAAGCCTTATGAGAGTGTTTCGGAGTGGTATGCGCATATTGAGGACTACAAGGCTGCGCTCGAAGAGAATCGCAGAAAAGCCCGGAAGAGCGGCGCGGAAGCTATTACAATCGCGACTCTTCACGCTTCGAAAGGACTGGAATTCCCGGAAGTATTTCTTCCGGATGTGAATGAAGGGATTCTGCCGCATCACCGGGCTTCCCTGGACGCAGACTTTGAGGAGGAGCGGCGCCTCTTTTATGTGGGAATGACCCGTGCGAAGGACCGGCTGCATATCTTTTACACAAAAGAGCGGTATGGGAAAAAACAGGAACCATCCGGATTCCTGGACGTTTTTCTGACGGACGGGGAAGAAGTGTAAAATGCAGTGTGAGTGACATTTTCTGGGAAATTGTTAGTAATTTGGAAGAGAGAAATGCAAAGTTTGTATTGAAATCTTTCAGGAATAAGGATATAATGACAAATGTGAATTCAGGCAAACAGGGCAACGCCTGTCCGGACAGTGACGGGATTGTTTTGCTTTGGTGACTTACAAGAACAATTTTGGGAGTACATATTTATGGATATGACCGGACAGGAAGACACCGGGAAGATGACCGGTGCAGAGGATACCGGAAGAAGAACCGGTGCGGATAATACCGGGAAGACGGCCGGAAGGACAAAGGCCGGGAAACAGGAAGAGAGAGCAGCCCGGAGTGCGAATCAGACAGACCGCCGCATGGCGAGCGGAGACGCGGTCCGGCAGCCGCAGCAGGTACAGGGGACGGTGCGCCGACAGCCGGAGCAGATTGACCTGAAGGAGCTTTTTTTCATGCTCCTTGCGCGCTGGAGAATGATTTTGCTCGCTACCCTTGCGGGAGCGGCGCTCCTTGGCGCTTACAGCACATTTTTCCTCTCGCCGTCGTATCAGACGACTGCTTCGATTTATATTACAAGCACGGATTCTGTGATCAGCATATCGGATTTGCAGCTTTCCGCGGCGCTGACGGAGGATTATGCGAAGATCATCAAAAGCAGGACGACGCTGAACAAAGTCATTGATGAACTGGGACTTGACCTTAACTATAAAGGGCTGGGGAATCTGGTTTCTGTGAGCAATCCGGATTCGACGCACATTGTGGAGATTACAGTCACATGCAGCGATCCGGAGCTTTGCCGTGATATTGCAAATGCGCTGGTGGATATCGGTGTGAATCAGATCTATCAGGTGATTGGCAGCAATATGCCGACAGTTATTGACTTTTCTGCGGCAGAGTCTGTGGAGGAAATCAAGGACAGTTTGGCCTCATGGCTTGCGAAGGGCGGCATGCTCGGATGTGTGCTGGTCTGTGCGATTCTTGTATTGCGCTTTTTACTGGATACGACTTTGAAGACGGAAGAGGATATGGAGAAATATCTGGGACTGCCGGTACTTTCGAGTATCCCTTATTATCAGGAACTGTAGAGAAAGGAGCCATGCTATGGCTGAATATGAACCTCTGTGGACGATACCGGGAGAGAGTTCTGAGTTAGAAGAGGAGAAAATCATTTTCCCTAAATTCAAGCCGCTGCCTTTTCGCGTGAAGGAAGCGATCAATATCCTGCGGGGAAATATCCAGCTCAGCGGATATGATATTAAGCTGGTTTCTGTTACGAGCGCAGTGCCGGATGAGGGAAAATCTTCCGTGTCCTTTCATCTGGCGGACAGCTTTGCGAGCCTTGGCAAGAAGACGCTTTTTGTAGACTGTGATATTCGAAAGTCTGTGATCCGGGAGAGGTATAAGATTACGGGGAATTTTGACGGCCTTACTGAGTTCCTGGTTGGTAAATGCGCAATCCCGGATATTGTAATGCAGACGGATGTAAAAACACTGGATGTGATTATGACTGGCGCAATGTCGCCGAATCCGAGTGAGCTGATTTCAGGGGAACGGTTCCAGATGCTCTGCCAGTGGTGCAGGCAAAAATACGATTACGTCATTATGGATACGCCCCCGGTCAATACTGTGATTGACGGGACAATGATTTCCAAGTGTTGTGACGGCACGGTTCTGGTCGTTGTAAGCGGACAGACGGAGCGCAATCAGGCTTTGAAGGCAAAACGGCAGCTGGAGTATGCGGATGTGCGTATTCTTGGCGTTGTAGCGAACAAGGTCGGTGCGCAGAAGAACGGTTATGGATATGGCTATGGTTACGGCTACGGATATTATAGCAAATATGACAAATACGAAGAGGAAGAGCCGGGTGAACATGAACACGGCAGGCACAGATGAGCGGCGGAACATCCGATGACAGGGAATATGGCGAGATTCAGGCTGGTGAGAAACAGCATGAGCAAAGCCAGACACACAGCCACGAGCATTATCAGGGGTACAGTCATGAGCATCATCATACGCACCATCATCGGCATCATCACCACCATTTGAATCATCACCGCCGCTTGCGAAGACGGAGGCTTCTGCTTTCCAGTGCAGCGGTAGTTGCAGTTGTGTTTTGTATTGCCGGAGGGCTGATTCGACAGGCATGGGTCCGGCAGCAGAGCCTGCTGGTCACGGCTGAAAATACTTATGATGCGGGTTCAGAAGGATATCGGGAAGTTACTTACGACGGAGAAACCTGGAGTTACAATAATCGGGTGACTACGATTCTTCTTGCACGAGTGGATTCTTCGGGAAAAATGGAAGAGAGTAAGGACTATGGGACCGCGGCCAATGCGGACAGCATTGAACTGATCGTTATGGATGAATACAATAACCGCCTGACGGTAGTTGCTGTCAATCGGGACACGATGACGCAGAACCGCCGATATTCCTCCACTGGCGACGATGAAGGGCTTTCTATCTCCCGTCTGGGTAATGCTTACACGTGGGGAAATGGCGGCACAGTCAGCTGTGAAAGCCTGACGGAGGCAGTGTCTTTGCTTTTTGGCGGGATACCAGTTCTGGATTATATAGTGTTAAACCAGGATTCGATGGTTTATGTCAATGACATGGTCGGCGGCGTCACGGTTACCGTACCGAATTCGGAGCTTTCCGGGGAATATCCGGAGCTGACAGAAGGGGCGGTCGTGACATTGGACGAGACGAACGTCCTTGCGTTTTTACAATACCGCAATACCTCTGAAGGGTTCAGCAATGAGGGGCAGATGGAGCGCCAGCAGGCGTATACGACAGCTTATATCGAGGCTGTCCGGCAGATGAGTATATCTGATTACGAGACCGCCTGGGAGAACCTGACAGAGATGGGAGATTATCTGCAGACCAGCATTACCAGGAGACAGTTTCTGAAGTTGGCTAATCTGGTGCTGAGCCTGGACTTTTCTGAAACGAATTACATTCAGCTTTCCGTGGGAGATGAGGCGGGGGAGCAGAATGACGAACTTTATGTTGATGAAGAAGTCTTGCAGCAGACGATCCTTGATCTGTTTTATATCAAGGAATAGGCTTGTGATTTCGGACACTTATGGTGTGCTCCGCACAGGGAATACCCGGACTGCGGAACACAAAGCAAGACGACTTGCGTCGTTTACTATATTTACGGGAAAAGGAGTCGTATGGGCAAATCAAAGAAAAATTATAAAAAGAAACAGAATCCGGTTCTCATGGTGTTGTATGTAATTGCAATCGTGCTTCTGGTCGCCTGTATCGGCTATTTCTATTACCTTTCCCGGCAGCAGAGCAATGCTTACGAAGAACGCAAGGCTACTCTCCAGGCGGAGGAAGAATACCAGTCTCTCACGGAAAGTCCGGAGACGGAGCTGAGGACGTTCGAGGATGTATTAAATGAGGACGAGGAAGAGGACTCCGTGCAAAGCGAGGAGGACGAAGAAGAGCCCCCGTCAGATGATGAAAGCGAAGAAGACTCTTCTGATAAAAAATGAAATGTAAAAAACCACCTCTGTTCTGAATTTTCAAAGCAGAGGTGGTTTTTTGATGCGCAGGGCTGCGAGAAGAGTTTTCCGGATAACGCCGGACGCAGCCCGCGCGGCGAGCAGGAGGCAGAAGACCGCCTCTTGCTCGAATTTACATTTTCTGTTAGTTACATTTTCTGTGTGTTTATTCTGACAGCGGCTCGTCCTCGTCCTCTTCTGCCACCAGTTCGTCGTATTCTAGGCCATCGAGCCACTCGTCGAAGCCATCCGACGCGGCTTCATATTCTTCGTCGCTCTCGATGTTTTCCAGGACAGGCATGCCATTCTCGTCGTGATAGCGATACAGGAACACTTCGCCGTCTTCGTTGACGCCCTGTTCATTCAGGGGAAGAAGGGCAATGTAGTCTTTCCCTGCGGCGTGATAGAGGGTCAGAATCTGACATTCCAGCACTTCATCGTTATCCAGGGTCAGAGTGATGGTGGCGCCGCCACATTCTTCCGTGCATCCCTCGCAGCTGCCGCCGCAATTTTCAAATTCACTCATTTCAAATACCTCTCTTTTTCCCGAACCGTATATCCGGATTTCGGTCTGTTTTTACGTACAGAGTCGGGCATGGAATTCTGTGTCCAAAACCGCGTCTCTTTCGCACAATCGGTCTGTGCTGCGATTACTTTAGCAGATGCCAGGTAAAATAGCAAGCAAATTCTCTTGTTTTCTGAAAATTTTCATGTTATAGTAAATGAAAAGCCTGCCGTTCTTCTTTGACACAGGATGAGACGGCAAACGTCGTGAGAGTAATTTTGACAAAACAGGGGGAGATAAAGGATTCATGAAGCTGATCTCATGGAATGTTAATGGTCTGCGCGCCTGTGTGCAGAAAGGTTTTCTTGACTATTTTAATGAAGCGGACGCGGATGTGTTCTGTCTGCAGGAGACAAAGCTGCAGGAGGGGCAGATTGATCTGGATTTGCGGCCATATCAGTATTGGAATTACGCGGTTAAGAAGGGATATTCCGGTACTGCCATCTTTACAAAGAAGGAACCGCTTTCTGTCTCGTATGGCATAGGAATAGAAGAACACGACCAGGAAGGACGTGTGATCATGCTGGAATATGAGGAGTTTTATCTGGTGACGGTCTATACGCCGAATTCCAAGGACGGTCTGGCGCGGCTGCCGTACCGGATGCAGTGGGAAGATGCGTTCCTGGCATATCTGAAGCGCCTGGAGGAGAAAAAACCGGTTATCTTCTGCGGAGACCTGAATGTCGCGCATCAGGAGATTGACCTGAAGAATCCGAAGACGAACCATAAAAATGCGGGCTTTACAGATGAGGAGCGGGGGAAATTCAGCCATCTGCTGGAAAGCGGGTTTACCGATACGTTCCGGTATTTTTATCCGGAACAGGAGGGGATTTACAGCTGGTGGTCGTATCGTTTTCATGCCAGAGAGAAGAACGCGGGGTGGCGGATTGATTATTTCTGTGTGTCGGATTGCCTGAGAGAGCGCCTCCTGGACGCGAAGATCCATACAGAGGTGTTTGGCTCCGACCATTGCCCGGTGGAGCTGACAGTAGATCTGTGAAACGCAGCTGACAGGTACGCGGAAAATATGCAGCTAATTAGAACAGCGAGCCATCTGCGGCTGTTTTTGAACTGTTGTAAAAATACAAGAAAAACGGAGGACGGTATGGGGGATTACGGATTTAAGGTTATGCAGGACGAGAACAGAACCCCAGGAACGAGGGTTTGCAGAGATGGGGTGCATTTTGGGTTTTATGCTTCGGAGCCCGGTTGCCCGACGCTTTTGCTATATAAAAAAGGCTGCGAGGAGATCGCGGCTGCGATTGCGTTTCCCAAACCTTCCGCGCCGGGAAACTTTTACTCGATGAAAGTAAAGCTTCCTGCGGATGAGTATGAATATAATTTTCTGGACGGGGATACAGTGGTGACGGATCCATACGCCGGAAGGCTGGCCGGGAGAGAGGTATATGGGAAAGCGCCGTCTTTCTCGCCGCACGGGCTGCGCGGCGCGTTTGTGACAGGAAAGTATGCGTGGGGGGAGGATCAGCTGCCGGAGCTTGCGTTTTGCGAGACAGTGATGTACCACCTGCATGTCCGTGGTTTTACGATGCATAAGAATTCCGGCGTCAGAGGGAAGGGAACCTTTTCCGGTCTGCGGCGGAAGATTCCTTATTTGAAGTCGCTTGGGGTGAACCAGGTAAAGCTGATGCCGGTCTATGATTTTTCAGAACTGGAGATCCCGGCGTATTTATTTCGGCATAAGCTTTCTGAACCAGAGAAGCAGCAGGGACAGGTGTCTGAGGCGGAAACTGCACATACGGGGATTGCTTCCGCAGGGGCTCATATGGCACATACGGAGGCAGCTTCCGCAGAAGATCATATGGCGCATACAGAGCCTGTTTCCGCGGAAACGAACATGACGAAGGAAGACATGCTGACGCGGGCGTTTGACCGGCCGCAGATGTCAGATGATGATTTCCGGAAGAATTACTGGGGTTACGGGCCGGGGTTTTATTTCGCGCCGAAGGCGTCCTATGCGGCTTCTGACCGCGCAGATATCGAGTTTAAGGATCTGGTGAAGGCGCTGCACGCGAATGGGATAGAAATCATTCTCGAATTTTCTTTTGATGCTGCTGCCGATATCGGCATGATCCGTGATTGTCTGACCTACTGGGCGGATGAGTATCATGTGGATGGCTTTTCAATTGTGGGGCGCGATGATCTTTCCGCGGAGCTATCCAGGCTGCCGCTGTTTGTGAGCCGAAAGCTGATCTGCAGCTGGTTCCCGGACGATATTATAAGCGGTAATAAAAAGGAAGAGAATCCGGGGAATCAGAACCGCCAGGTGAAGCAAAAGCACCAGATCGCGCAGTCGAATGACGGCTTTATGAATGACGCGCGCCGGCTCCTGAAAGGGGACGCCGGTATGCTTGATGCGTTTGGCTATCGGACGCGCCTGAATCCGGCTGGCTGCGCGCAGATTAATTATATAACAAATCATGACGGGTTCACGATGCTGGATCTGGTCTCCTATAATATGAAGTATAACGATGAAAACGGCGAAATGGGGCGAGACGGCTCGGATTCGAATTTCAGCTGGAACTGCGGGGAGGAGGGGCCGTGCGCGAAGCGTAAGATTACGCAGCTGCGTCTGCGGCAGCGCAAGAATGCGTATGCGATGATGCTGCTCTCCCAGGGAACGCCAATGCTGCTTGCAGGTGATGAGTTTGGCAATACACAGATGGGAAATAACAACCCGTGGTGCCAGGACAATGCGTGTACCTGGCTGGACTGGAGCCGTTCGAAGATCAATCGGGAGCTGACGGAGTATGTACGGGAGCTGATTGCGTTTCGGAAAAAGCATCCGATGCTGCATCAGAAATCCCAGCCGCAGTGTGCTGATTACCGCTCGACCGGCTATCCGGATCTTTCTTACCACAGCGAGCGGGCCTGGTATGGCGATGTGCGCCACTCAAGCCTCCATATGGGCTGTATGTATTCCGGGCGCTATGCGGGTGAGCAGAGCTTTCTTTATATCGCCTGGAATTTCCATTGGGAAGAGCAGCAGTTTGCGCTGCCGCTTTTGCCGGATAAATGCTTCTGGTATCGCGTGATGGATACGAGCGTCCCGAACAGCTTTTTGCCATCAGAGGAGCAGGAAAAGCTCGAAGATATCCGCACCTTTGCGGCTCCGCCGCGAACGGTGGTGGTCCTGGAAGGAAGATAACGGTTCAGAGGAAAACGGTTGCTGGTAAAGGAAACGGAGAGAAAGATGATAAATCAAACTTCCGCATGCCGGATTACATGGAGAAAAATCAAAGGTCATCTGAAAACGATTACGGAGCATAAGCTCCTGGTGCTGCGGCACTGTTTTCGGATTGGCCTCTACTGGCAGGGGCTGACGCATGACCTGTCAAAATATACGCCGACCGAGCTGTTCGAAGGCTTTCGCTATTATGAGGACGGAAAAAGCAGCCCCAATAACGGCGAGCGTCGGGACAAAGGCTATTCCGACGCCTGGATGCACCACAAGGGGCGCAATCGCCACCATTACGAGTATTGGCTCGACTACCGGCTGCCGTCCGATGAGGGGAAAAAGCCCGGTATGCCCGATCCGCTGCAGGCGGTGCAGATGCCGCGCAGGTATGTCGCGGAAATGCTGATGGACCGCATCGCGGCTTCTAAGAATTACAACAAAGAGAATTATACGCAGCATGACTCCCTCGCTTACTTTGAAAAAGGAAGAGGACGCGTGCTGATGCATCCGCAGACCGAGAAGGAGCTGCGCGGGATGCTGCGCATCCTCGACGAGAGGGGCGAAGAAGAGCTGATGCGGTTTGTGCGGGATTATTACCTGAAAGGGTATCCGATCTGACGGACAGGGGGTCGAACACACCCCTGTCCGATTGGCCACATAGGATCAGCTGCGAAGTGTCTCATTCATGCTCCCCGTCCGATAGCCCTTCAGGTCAAGCGACACATAGGAAAAACCAAACGACTGAAGCTGCGCATAGATTTTTCCGCGCAGAGACTCATCCATCATGCGTGCAAAATCCTGCGGCAGAATTTCAATCCTTGCGATCCAGTGTTCATGCCCCGGCGAGGATGCTGCTGCGTTTCCTGATCCGTGGATTCGCACGCGCACCTGCCGGAAGCCAAGCTCCATCAGAAGCTGTTCCGCCCGTTCTACCATAGACAGCTTCTCCTCTGTGATCACCTCGCCATAGGGGAAACGGCTGGCGAGACAGGCAAAGGAGGGCTTATCCCAGGTCGGCAGACCAAGTTCTCTGGATAAAGCGCGGATGTCTGCCTTGCTTAAGTCTACTTCCCGCAGCGGACTCAGAATTCCAAGTTCGCGGATCGCCTGAAGCCCCGGCCGGTAATCCCCAAGGTCGTCAGTATTTGACCCTTCCGCAACTGCGTGCATGCCGTTTTCCTCTGCGATTTTCAGAATCCGCCCAAACAGCTCACGCTTGCAAAGATAGCAGCGGTTCTTCGGATTTTCGCGAAAACCGGGAATATTCAGCTCATCCGATTCACAGATCACCTGCCGGATTCCCAGTTCCCGGCAAAATGCGGCCGCTTCCTGAAACTCCCTTTCCGGGAATGAGCAGGATTTCACCGTGACCGCAATCGCCCGATCACCCAGCACATCCTGCGCTGTTTTCAGCAGAAACGCAGAATCTACCCCGCCTGAAAAGGCGACCGCTGCACTTCCCGTCGCCCGCAGAATGTTTTTCAATTCTGTATATTTTAATTCCAGTTCTTCTTCCAACTTAGATACCACCTTTGCTTTTTTGAATAGTTATGTTTTTTCAATGTTTCTTTCATATCTGACAACTCACAATTATGCAATGTTGTACTGCATAAAATTCTGTCGGTGAAGATCAGATTTGAGATGCCCAGATTAGAGTATTTATTGTAACAATACAAACCTATCATGTCAATAGGTGATAAAACAAATATCCCCTGAAATCTGATTGAAAACGAAAAGGGTTTGCGCTATAATGCACACAGGCGCATAAGGAATTCGACAGTTGGCGCTGTCTGCGCCTGGCGCACGAGGATACGGCTGACGCCGATTCTCGAAGGAGCACAGACGCACAAGGAATCTGACAGCTGAAACAATGAATTTGAATAGTATAGAAAAGGGGACAGCCCGGACATGATATCGACAAAAGGCAGATACGCGCTGCGTGTGATCGTGGATCTCGCGGAGCACCAGCAGGGGGAGGAGTACATTCCGTTAAAGGACATTGCCGCGAGGCAGGAAATCTCAGAAAAGTATCTTGAAATCATTTTAAAGGTTCTGGTAAAGGAAAAGCTTTTAAAGGGACTGCGCGGAAAGGGCGGGGGTTACCGCCTCACGCGGGAGCCGAAGGACTACCCGGTCGGTGAGATTCTGTGCCTTACGGAAGGGACGCTTGCGCCGGTTGCCTGCCTTACGGAGGATGCAGAGCCCTGCGGGCGCGCCGAGGGCTGTTCCACGCTTCATATGTGGCAGCGCTTTGACACTCTTGTCCATGACTTTTTCTACACAATCACGGTTGCTGACCTGATGGATGGAGGGACACAAATCAAATGAAATCAACCTGGAAAAACGCGCTGATCTGGTGCTGTACGATCTTTCTAACACTGGCGGCGGTGATTGCGTTTTACTTTCTGCTGTTGAATGGCTCCTCTATTATAAAGGGGCTTAATTCCATCCTCAGCTCCATGGCGTCGATCTGGCTGGGGCTGGGACTGGCCTATGTTCTGGATCCGCTGATCCGCTTCGGTGAGCGCAAGCTGCGGGAGCGAAATGTAAATCAGACGGTGGCCCGCGTTCTGACGATTCTGATTGTCCTGGTTTTGATCGGGTTTCTGCTGTTCCTCATCATCAGCCGTCTGGTACCGCGTCTTGTAGAGACCATCAACGGTCTGCTCAGTGATCTGCCGGGGATTCAGAAGACCATCAACAGCCATCTTGACCGCGTAAACGAATGGAGCCCGGAAGTACACGATACCATCATTAATATGATCAATACAGCTACGGACTGGGTCAATACGAACCTGTACACGACCATTAATACTATCACGCAGAGCTTCCTGGGGCTGATCACGGGGATCGTCAATCTGTTTGTTGCCCTGATTGTACTGGTCTATGCGCAGATGTCCAAAGAGCGCTTCATCGGCCAGAGCAAGAAGCTGCTGTACGCCGTCTGCCACCACAAGGGCGCGGCCACCTGGATCCTCGACATCTTTCGGCAGGCAAATCTTATTTTCAGCGGTTTTATCACCGGAAAGATCATCGATTCCGCGATTGTCGGCGTGATCTGTTTTCCCTGCCTGTCTATCCTGAAAATCCATTACGCGCTGCTGATCAGCGTCGTCATTGGTGTGACGAATATCATCCCCGTATTCGGACCGTTTATCGGCGCCATTCCCTGCGGCGTTTTGCTGCTGTTTACCCATCCGCTGGAAGCGCTTGTCTTTGCCATCTATATCCTGATTTTGCAGCAGATTGACGGCAATATCATTGGTCCGCGCATCCTTGGAAACTCAACCGGCGTGTCCGCGTTCTGGGTGATTGTGTCGATCCTGCTGTTCAGCAAGCTGCTCGGCATCGTCGGCATGATCGTCGGCGTCCCGATCTTCGCGACGCCCTACTACATCATCAAACGCATTGTAGAAGAAGAACTTGCGCGGCAAAATCTGCCAACAGACTCGATGGAATATGTGCAGCTCGAAAGAATTGACGAAAACGGCGAGATGATTTATCTGAAAGAAGAGAGCGGCAGGAAAAAAAGCCTGGCGAACCGAAAAACTCCCAAAGAACTTGCGCTCAGTCTGAAAACGATGGCTGCCGCCCTTCGGAGTTATATAGACAGGAAACGCAAAAAATAAGAGCCCGGCCAGCCCTGTGTTTGTTTCCTTGACTTTGCCTGGGCGGAATGATAGAATTGCGGAAGGATAAGAGGAGGATATGGTTATGATTGACAATAAAAAGGTATTGTTCAGCGGTATGCAGGCGACTGGGAACCTGACATTGGGGAATTATCTCGGAGCGCTGAAAAACTGGGTGACTTTGAGCGATGAATATGAGTGTTTTTATTCCGTCGTAGATATGCATTCGATTACGATCCGCCAGGATCCGGCGGCGCTTCGCAGGCGCGCGCGTTCGCTTCTGATCTTATATATCGCGGCGGGTCTTGATCCGGAGAAGAACTGCATTTACTATCAGTCCCATGTGTCAGGCCACGCGGAGCTGGCATGGATTCTGAATTGCTTTACCTATATGGGCGAGCTGAACCGTATGACGCAGTTCAAGGATAAGGCGGCGAAGCATGCGGACAATATCAATGCGGGTCTTTTCACCTATCCGGTGCTGATGGCGGCGGATATTCTTCTTTACCAGGCGGATGTGGTGCCGGTGGGGATCGACCAGATGCAGCATCTTGAGCTTACCAGGGACATCGCGCAGCGGTTTAACGGCATCTATGGAGATGTGTTTACGATTCCGGAGGCTTACATCGGTAAAGTGGGCGCGAAGATTATGAGCCTGCAGGATCCGGCGAAAAAGATGAGTAAGTCGGATGAAAATCCGAACGGCAGTATTTATCTGATGGACGACGCCGATACAATCCGGCGCAAGTGCAAGAGAGCGGTGACGGACTCTCTAGGCGAGTTCCGCTACAGCGACGAGCAGCCTGGCTTACATAACCTGATCGATATTTACTGTGCCTGCACCGGTCTGACGCCGGATGCAGTGGTAAAAGAGTTTTCCGGCAGCGGCTATGGCCAGTTTAAGGAAGCGGTCGGGGAGGCTGTTGTGAGCGTACTTGATCCGCTGCAGAAGCGGGTGGCAGAGCTGGAGAAGGATAAGGCCTATATCGACCGTGTGATAAAGAGTAACGCCGAGAAAGCGACTTACTATTCCCAGAAGACACTGCGCAAGGTACAGAAAAAGGTAGGATTTCCCTCATTTTCTTAAGATCGTTCGGGAGACGATTCCTGCCATTAATCTCAGCCCAGCGGATGTAAAGCGGGTATATGAGTGTATGTATTATGCTATACGGCTGCGCTGCTGAAGCGTGTCAGAATAAATGTTGCGATTTTAACTTTTTTACTTGACAGAACGTTACACTGTTGATAAAATAAAATCACATAATTGCAATAGAAAACATCCTCGTTCCTTGTTTTTCTTGTAATATAAAATAGTTCACAGTAAGTATACATGAAAGGTGTATGTTTATTGTATTACATATATT
>JAJPXX010000218.1:0-1429 GCA_021205225.1 Lachnospiraceae bacterium | reverse complement strand
GAACAACGTCAAAGGAAATATGCTGATAACATGAAAGAGACTATAGAAATTTCTGATGAACTAAAAAATGAAAATGATTACAAGGCATATGAATTTCTGGCGCAGCTTCAGTGGCAAATTGTGAGTTCCAATAAAGAGAAGGTCGTATTAGATTTCAGAAAATGTGAGTTTAGTAATGCCATTTTTTCCTCTTTTATTGGTGCAATGAAATATATCGGCAGTGGAATGGGCAAAGAATTAAATTTCATAACGGCTGATAACAGTGAATTGGACTTATATTTTAAGCGTTCAGAGATTTTGAAAGACAGATTGAAATATGGTGAAAGCTACGTCAATAAGAATACGATACCCTTTCGTAAAGTTGATATGAATGATGATACGGTTATTGATTATATATCAAATATTTTGAACCTGGCGCCGATTGATTTAACAGAGCGCTGTGCAGAAGTATTGTTTAAGAATATTTTTGAGATATTTAATAATGCTGTGGAGAAATCAAACGCGAGGTACGGTGTGTACTCTTGCGGACATTGGATGCCAAAGAAAAAGCAGCTTATGTTTTCTGTCTATGATACGGGAATTGGTATTCCAAATCTGGTAAAGAAAAACATCTCCAGAGATTTTTCTTCATACGACGCTATTATGTGGTCGTTGGAAAGAGGGAATTCTACAAAACAGTTGGAGTTTGGAACACCAAGGGGACTTGGTTTGGCTGATTTGAAAGATTTTATCCGCTTAAATAATGGAACGTTAACTATTTTTACAAATGACATATTTTTTCAGCAGAAAGGAAATACTGTATCTGCGAATCTGTTGTCGTATCCTATACTGGGTACATTCATAGGAATAACGATCGTAGCAGATTATAATCATGTATATATGGTAAGAGAGTGAGGTATGTGCTATGGAAACCATTAGGGTATCATCTTTTACAAAAGAGGCTGCTTCCAGTTCGAAAGGAGAAATTTTAAAAAATTATATAGAAAAGTGTTTGAAGAATAATGTAGAGGTGGCTGTAGATTTTTCAGGCATAACTATGTTTGCATCTCCGTTTTTTAACAGCAGTTTTGCATCACTGGCGTTAACCTATGGGTTTGATGTAATATCAGGGATAGAACTTATTAATATTTCGGACACAGGACAGGACACGTTTGACTCTTCTATGGAGAATGCCAGGATGTTGTCAGAAAATTCGAGTTATACAGCCAGAATTAATGAGATTATTGTGGAAGCGCCCAAAAAAACGGAGGGTTAAGTATGCCTTTGACGATAAGAGATATTCGAACGTATATGCCTTTTGATAAGAACCAGAAGTTTTGTTTGGATACAAATGTTTTATATTGGTATACATATCCGAGATATATGGAAAAAGAAACTGAAACCACAAAAAGGCGGGCTTCAGATTATTATAATTTTGTTGACAGATTGG
>JAJPXX010000189.1:875-5468 GCA_021205225.1 Lachnospiraceae bacterium | reverse complement strand
TCTGGAAGCCGGGTCTCGGCATCGCGGAGCCGGACACCCTGCTGAACCGTCCGCTGAAGACTTCGTCCTATATGCCTGCTGTGGAAGCTGGCAACAAGACCCTGCTCTTCGGTGACATGAGCTACTACTGGATCGCCGACCGTGTGGGCCGCACCTTCCGCAGACTGAACGAGCTGTATGCCCGCACCGACCAGGTCGGCTTCCTGACCACCCAGCGTGTAGACGGCAAGCTCATCCTGCCGGAAGCGGTGCAGGTCCTTCAGATGGCTGCCGGTGCCTAAGACTGACAGAGAGGAGGATGCCATATGGTTTTAGTTCCTTTGAGTGAGGCAAAGACCTATCTTCGGGTTGACAGTTCCGATGAGGACGCTTTAATCGGCGTCCTCCTTTCCACTGCCAAGCATTTGTGTGCGGATGTGGCGCGGCTGGACTCGGATAAATGGTCTGTGGTCTCCGGCGAAACCGAGGACGAGGATATGTACACGGATGAGGAGCTGGAACGGATACGGGAAGTCATGCGTGTGGCTATCCTGTACGCCACCGGCTACCTGTTCGAGCATCGGGAGGAAGCGGACCATCACGATTTGGTGATGACCCTCCGCAACCTCCTGTTTGCCATCCGGGAAGGGGTGTTCTGATGAAGATTTCACTGCTGAATGAGCGCATCACCTTCGAGAAGAAAACGGTCTGTGTGGACGAGAACGCCAACCACAAGAACACCTGGGAGGAATACTTCTCGTGCTACACCTATGCCGGCTCCTCGTCCTACCAGCAGAAGGAGCAGCAGGCGGCGGGGGTAACGGTCACCGATGGCGGCCTGGTATTTACCGTCCGCTACTGTTCGGAGCTGGCTGTGATTGACAGCACTCATTATCGTGTGCGCTTCCGTGGGGAAACCTACAATATCACATCGGTTGACATGATGAATTATCAGAAGGAATCCATCAAGGTTTCCTGCGAGAAGGAGAGGAGGGAGAGCTGATGTCGAGCAGGACGGTTTCTATTGACGAGATGGCGGAAGCCATCAATGAAGGTCTGGAAGAGTATGCGACCCTGGCGGCGGACGAGATGAAAGCCGCTGTAAAAAAGACAGCGAAATCCGTGAAGGAAGAAATCTCGGCAAACGCTCCTGTAAAGAGCGGTGCTTATGCCAAAAGCTGGGCGACCAAAGCCACCTCTGAAACCTCCGAGTCCATCGAAATGACTGTGTATTCCAAGAACAAGTACCAGTTGGCGCACCTCCTGGAAAAGGGTCACGCCTTAAGGCAGGGCGGACGCGCCAGGGCTTTCCCCCACATCGCGCCTGCGGAAGAGAACGGCGAGACCATGCTGGTGGAGCTGATTGAAAAGGCACTGAGTTAAAGGAGGGCGGCATGACACACAAAGAAGTGATTGCAATGGTGGGGGAGATGGACATCCCGTTCGCTTACCATCATTTCGCGGAGGGCGAGTCCCCTGACCCGCCTTTTATCTGTTTCCTCTATCCGAACGCTGTGCAGTTCGGCGCGGATAATATCGTCTACCACAGCGATAAGGCTCTGGACATCGAACTGTACACCGATGAGAAGAACCCGGATTTGGAGGATGCTGTGGAAACAGTCCTGACCGACCATGAAATCTACTTTGAGAAGACAGAGGTCTGGATTGAATCCGAGAAACTGTATGAAGTTTTGTACTCGATGGTTATATAACGGCCGGATTTTCTGGCTTAGTGAAAATATTATGAAAGGTTAGGTAAGTATTATGGCCAATAAGAAGAATAAGGTCAAATTTGGTTTGCGTGATGTATATTATGCGAAGGCCACATTTGACGATGACACTGCGGCAGTGACCTACGACACTCCTGTGCGTATTCCCGGTGCTGTGAGCCTGTCGCTCGATCCGGAAGGAGAGAATCAGCCGGGGTACGCGGACAATGGTATTTACGTTGTACTCGCCGCCAACAACGGCTACACCGGAGACCTTGAGATTGCGCTCATCCCGGAGAGTTTCTACACGGACATCCACCATGAGGAGAAAGACTCAAACTGTGTGCTTGCAGAGGTTTCGGACATCGAAGTGGAGCATTTCGCATTGCTTTTCAGATTTGAAGGAGATGTTCATAAGACACTCCATGTACTGTATAACTGCACCTGCTCCCGTCCGGCGATGGAATCGTCCACTACGGAGGACAGCAAGGAACCTCAGACTGACACACTGTCGTTGACGGCATCTCCGCTGGCGAATAGGTATGTGAAAGCAAAAACCAGCTCGACCACACCGGAATCCGTTTACAACAGCTGGTTTACACAGGTATACGAGCCACAGGGAGAAGCTGAGACTACCTCCGAAGATGACGAGGAAGCGGACGGCTGATATGGAGTAACAGAATAGTTTAGCTTAAGGGCAGAGTCTTAACCGGCTCTGCCTTTTACATTGGGAGGTGAAATGGGGTGCCAAAGAAAGTTGACTATAACGATATTGTGGGACAGCAATTTGATGAGCTTACGGTTTTGGAAGTCACAGATGAAAGACGGGGAAATGACCGGGTATATCGCTGCCGATGTAGCTGTGGAAAAGAAAAGCGCCTTACACGGAGTGAATTAAGACGCGGTTTAAGGACATCTTGCGCACACGGCAAGTTGGAAAATCCGAATGACATTGTAGGTCAGAGGTTTGAAAAGCTGGTGGTCGAAAAATATATCGGCATGGTCGGAAAACACAGACTTTATGAATGTGTTTGTGACTGTGGAAAGCGGGTGCAGGTATTCAGAGACAACCTGCTTAGTGGAAACACAAAGAGCTGCGGCGAATGTAATATCCGTATTGAGCCGGAGAATGATTACTACAGGTATTATTGTGATAGTGGTGAATCTTTCATTTTTGATGCTTGTGATTTGGAATTGGTAAAGTCACACCGATGGTTTTTGCATTACGGCTACCCCAAAACCAATGTGGGAGATGCTACGGTATCTTTGGCAAGGCTGATTTTGGGAGAGCCAGAAGATATATTTGTGGATCATATCAGTCTGGATACCACAGATAACAGAAGAAGCAATCTTCGGGTTGCTACCTGTGCAGAAAATTGCAGGAATGTGGGCATGAGGAGAAACAACAAGACTGGTTATAAAGGCGTGAGCTTGCATAGGCCGAGCGGGAAATACAGAGTTGATATTGGTTTTGAAGGAAAGATTATCTATTGTGGGCTGTATGATACCGCTGAGGAAGCAGCACTTGTTGCTGACGAAGCTTTCCGCAAGTATCACGGAGAATTCGCACGATTAAACTTCCCCAGAGAAGGGGAAAGAGGATGCCGAGAGGCAGTATAAGGAGGACAAATTATTATGGCATTGACTAAGACGATTGAAATTGATGGGCAGGAAGTAAAGCTGAGGGCATCGGCGGCTGTGCCGAGAATGTACCGCATCAAGTTCGGGCGTGACATTTACAAAGACCTGCGTGATCTGGAAAAGAGTATGGGCGACAGTGATGAGAACGCATCGACCCTTGACATGTTCTCGTTGGAGCTCTTCGAGAACATTGCTTATATCTTTTGTAAGCATGCAGACCCCAAGAACGTGCCGGACAGTGTGGATGAGTGGCTGGAACAGTTCTCGACCTTTTCCATCTACCAGGTGCTTCCGGAGATCATCGACCTGTGGGGGCTGAACGTGCAGACGGAGGCGGAGTCTAAAAAAACCTCGCAAAACTGAACGCGAAATGACGACAGCCCTGTTCATGCTGCGCTGTGTCCAGCTGGGGCTTTCCATCCGTGACCTTGACCTGCTGACAATCGGCATGTGTACGGATATGTTCATCGAAAACCAGAACGATGATTACGATTATCCCCTGGTTGCGACACAGCAGCAGATGGACGCATTTTAAGTAAGAGAAACTATAACCCCGGAGCAATCCGGGGTATTTTCATGGCTTGGTAAAGGAGGTGGAGCGGGTGGCAAGTCGCAGCGCATCACTGAAGGGCATAACGGTTGAGATAGACGGCTCGACCACAGGTTTGCAGACAGCCCTAAAGTCTGTCAATTCAGAAATCAAGAATACACAGTCGCAGCTGAAAGATATTAACAACCTTTTGAAGTTGGACCCGTCCAATACGGAACTGCTGACCCAGAAACAGAAGCTTTTGACCACTGCCATCGAGGACACCAAGACCAAGCTGGAAACACTGAAAACAGCGGCAGAGCAGGCAAACACGCAGTTACAGAATGGGGAGATTACCCAGGAGCAGTACGATGCCCTGCAGAGGGAAATCATAGCGACCGAGCAGGAACTCGAAAAGCTGGCTGACCAGGCGGCGGAGACCAACACGGCACTGAATAAGATTTCAGAGGTCGGCTCCACTTTGGAGGATGTCGGCAGCAAGATAACCGATGTGGGCACCAGCCTTACAACGAAAGTCACGGCTCCTATCGTGGCTCTCGGAGCGGCGGCTGTGGCTACGGCGGCGGACTTTGAGAGCAGTATGTCGCAGGTTCAGGCGACCATGGGCATCACTTCCGATGCAACTTCTGAGTTAAACGGCCAGACCGTGCACACCATGGATGCGCTGTCCGACCTGGCAAAGGAAATGGGCAGCACGCCCGCGTTGTCCGCTTC
>JAJPXX010000189.1:0-865 GCA_021205225.1 Lachnospiraceae bacterium | reverse complement strand
TACCTGGCACTGGCGGGCTATGACACGCAGGAAATGGCGGACACGCTGCCTGTGGTTTTGAACCTCGCGGCGGCCGGCAGTATCGACCTTGCAGATGCGTCCGACATGGTAACAGATGCCATGTCAGCCCTCGGTATGGGGACGGATGAAGCGAGTACCATGGTTGATCAGATGTCCAAGACTGCATCCACGACCAACACCTCTGTGGCACAGCTCGGCGAAGGTATCTTAAAAATCGGCGCGACCGCAAAGTCCATCAAGGGCGGCACGGCTGAACTGAATACAGCCCTCGGTATCCTTGCCAATAATGGTATCAAGGGCGCGGAAGGTGGTACACACCTTAGAAACGTTATCCTTGCTTTGCAGTCCCCGACCGATACGGCGGCAAGCTGTATGGAAAGCCTGGGACTCCAGGTATATGACAGCGAAGGCAATATGAGAAGCCTGAACGACATCCTGTCTGACCTGAACGCCAGCATGGACGGCATGACATCGGAGGAGAAGAACAACATCATCTCCACCATCTTCAATAAGACGGACTTGTCCTCTGTGAACGCTCTGCTTGCCAACACCGGCGAAACTTGGGATGAGCTGCAGCAGTCCATCACGGACAGCGGCGGTGCGGCGCAGCAGATGGCGGACACACAGTTGGATAACTTAAGCGGGCAGATTACGATTTTGAAATCCGCTCTGGAAGGTCTGGCGATTGCCTTTGGCGAGACCCTCATGCCTGCCATTAAGAAAATCGTCTCCGCCATCCAGGGCTTTGTGGATAAGCTGAACTCCAAGGATGAGAACCAGAGAAAACTCATTGTAACGATTGCAGCTGTGGTAGCTGCCATCGGTCCGCTGTTGGTGATTATCG
>JAJPXX010000106.1 GCA_021205225.1 Lachnospiraceae bacterium | reverse complement strand
TGCGGGTCGCCCTCTGGTTGGAAATCCAGTTTCCAAGCGCGTAGCCGTCTGCGGTAATATATCTGGATGGCATCTCCAGGCTGCCGTTTTCCTGATAAAATGATTTTGCCTGTTCAAACATCCGATCCCAGGAAGCGGTCAGCGTCTCATTCAGCTTCGCGAACAGCTCGCGGCAATCCTGTACCTCATCAATAATCCGAAAATGCTCGTTTACAATGGATTCTCCCTCTCCAATGCTGCGGTAATAGGAAGTCACCAGCTGCATTTCCTCCTCCACCGCGCTGATGCTCCAGATGGAGTCCAGGTTCATTACGATATCGAAGATAACAGCATTTTCTTTCTTGCTGGCGGATAACGCCCGACCGATCTGCTGCTTGTAGATAATCGGGGAGACCGTCGGCCGCAGGAGAATGACCCCGCTGATGCCTTCGATGTGGATTCCTTCATTCAGGGCGTCAATGCAGTAAAGGAGCCGCAGATGTGTGCGGTCATTGTCGTTCCGGAAGTCGTCAAATGTCCGGTCTGCGCCCGGATCACTGGAGTAAAGCGAATACACACGCGGATGCCGGTCTACCTTCGCAAACCAGTCCAGGTGGCGCATCATCTCATCCATATGCTCTTTGCTGGAGCAAAACACGATGTATTTTCCTGTCCGATCCGTCATATGTTTATCAAAAATGACGTCCAGCCCATCCGCCATATCCAGTGCGCGGCGCAGCTCTTCCAGATAACGGTCGCACTCGTCACGAACCAACTTGTTTCTGCTCTGCCGGATGCGCCGTTCATACTTTTCCAGATCCTGCTGCCAGGAATAGACGGAAAGCACATACTTTGGCGGGTTCAGAATGCCCCGGACGATAGCCTCGCCAAGGCTCATCTGAGAGGCGACATTGCCGTCAAACAGTTCGTCCGCCATATCCCGCTGGTTATCCAGATAACGGATGCTGGTAGCCGACAGGCCGAGCACAGGGACATCCGGGAATGCAGCCAGCAGCCGCTCTACCCCCTGCCCCCAGCACTTTGCGCCGCAGCGGTGAAATTCATCCAGAATGATATAAGCCGGAGCGCCGCCAGAAGGCGCAGCGTCTTCCGTCCGTTCACATGGAACCGCTTCAGAAGACATTTCCCTGCTGTGATCCTTGCAGATATCATGAATCTCTGCCTCGTCCATCATCATTAATTTCGCATAAGTGTGAAACGTAATATTCCGAGGCACTTCACCGCCCGTCGCCGCCTTCAGGTTTTCCAGCTGCGTTTTAAAAATATATTCCGAAGGTGAGAGCCAGAGAATGCGTTCCTTTGCATGATCCGCGCAAAGCCGGAAGCCAATAAAAGATTTGCCGGTTCCCGTCGGATGAATGATCGCCGCTTTTCCGGCCCGCTCCATCCTGTCTACAGCCGCTGCATATGCGGATTGATTATGTTCAAATAACGTGATCTCCAGAACCCTCACCTCCCTTCTGCCAATATTTCTTTTCGATATTTCTATTCAAAATCTTCCGTCAGCCGACGGATTACAGCCCTACTGTGCGTTGCGTCTGCGGATCCCAGACGAAGCCGATCTCATCGAGAAGCTGAATTTTTTCCTCATTCATCTTCCCTTCCCGTCTGGCCTTGCGCTGGTTTAAAACCCAGCCATTCAGGTTCCCGCCGCTCCTTCCCCGGTAATTCCTCGGTACCCTGGCGAAGCTTCCGAAGGTTGTGGAATATTCCTTCGCATCCAGGTACATCTGTTTCCAGTGCGCCGACGCATTTAGCCTGCTGTCGTCAAGCGGCAGTTCGGATAACAGCTCCGCCTGTCTCTGGCTCAGTTTTCCTTCATCCAGTGCTTTTTTCTGGGCAATGAGCCATTTGCCGATCCAGACGCCGTCGACCACTGTGTTCTGAGGAATCGAAAGCGTTCCGTTTTCCTGATACCAGTTTTTTACAAGCTCCAGTCTGGATTCCCAGGAATCCGTCTGCCATACCATGCCGATTTTTTTCAGCTTTTCTATCTGGCTGCCGGACAGCTTTTTTTCCTGGTATCTGCTCCTCTGTTTTCGAATCCATTCTCCCAGCCGAAAGCCGCCATCTGTGATATATCTTGCCGGTACGAGGAGATTTCCGTGTGCGGCAGCATAAGCCTCTGCCGCCTGACAGCCTTTCCCCCATTTCGTATCATGTACGTTTGCCCAGGTCATCCCGATCTCATCGAGCCGATGTATCTGCTCCTCTGTCAGGGACAGCTCTCTGCCAGCCGGGGTGTCCTTCTGTTTTTTGCGCTCTTTTCGCATCCGGCAAATCCAACTGCCAAGCTTTATCCCGTCTGCATTAATATAAGAAGCCGGGACATCCAGATTTCCATGCTCTTGATAATAGTCAGAGGCAGCTTCGTAATTTCGCTCCCAAAAATAATCAATCTTGCCCCAGATCATGCCGATGTCGTCCAGCATCTTCACCCGCTCTTTTGTCAGCTGCTTCTGCCTCACACCAGCTTTCTCATAATTGCGGATCCGGCAAAGCCAGCTGCCAAGTGCAATACCGTCCTCTGTCACATAATCCCACCTGACATCCAGGTTTCCACGGGCTTCGTAATACGCCTTTGCGGCTGTGTAGTTTTTCGGCGCTCCGTGAAATGGCGGTGACCCTCCGTGATTTCACGGTATTTAGGCACTCGATTTCCACCGCCTTTTCACGGAGCGGTTTCAGCTTTCAAGGATGCCTCATAATGTCTATATTTTACGGCTCCCCTGACAAACGTTTCTTCGTCAGACGGAACCGCACCATCCACTATGTATCTTCCGCTTCTCCGCCATCCAATAACGCATCCGCTTCCATTCTCTCATGGATTTCTTTTCTGATCTCCGGATGCTTCTTCATATATTTTATCAATGCATCACTTAGTGGGTATTCTTTCGCATCCTCATCCCCGTATAAAAGCCAATCCGCCCCTATTCCAAGAGACGCTTCTATCTTTTTTGCACATTTAATAGTCAGCTGCTGCTTTCCCGATAGAACCTCATTTAACAGTGCCGCTGATGTATGCGTACATTTCCCGAACTCCCTCTGGCTCATCCCACTTTCTTCCAGGATCCCTTTCAGGCGCTTCCTTCTCATTTCACTGTTCTCTTCTAACTGCGGCTCCTCTGAGTCCTCAAGAAACCATTCTTCACTTACACCGTATTCACTGCATATTTTTCTCCGGAGTTCCTCGCTGATTGATGCCGGATCCTCTTCCATACGTTCTACCTGTCTGTATGTGCATCCTATTTTTAGGCCGAATTCAGTTCGTCTAAGACCCAGATTTTCTCTCAAATACCTGATTTTACCCGCTTCTGACATATTTTTTATATCCTGCTGATTGTTTGTTTTTCCTTGATAGCATATCTTCGTTTTTGCTGTTTGATATTTGCCCATTATCAAAGCATCTACTATCTTCATAGGAGGTAACACTAATGCCATACAAATCCATAAACCTGATCGTAAGCCTCCCTCAGGAACTCAGCCTCGGAAAACCAATCCGGCATCAGCACAGCCTCGAGCTGCCGGTGACGCCGCCAAAGGCTGTCCCCGTCTGCCCACACTGCCATTCTCCGGGCTGCATTTCCAAAGGAAGCGATGGATTCCAGTCCATCCGGCATGTCCCCTCCGGGAATGTCGGTGTGTTCCTGACCTTTAAAAAGCAGCGTTTTTACTGTGCGGAATGCCTGGCCTCTTTTACTTACCACTATCCCTGGCAGCACCACCCGCTGCCTGTCACGGATGCCCTGTACCTTTCCATACTCAGTGACCTTTCGCGGCCGGTAACCATCCCGGATATCGCCGCAAAAAACTGCGTCACAGACAATATCGTCCGCGGCGTCCTGAAATCCATCGACATCCCCAAGTGCCCCGCCCTGCCGGAAATCGTCTGTATCGATGACTTCCGGGGCAATGCCGGCGCCTACAACCCCAAAAGGAAGAAGTGGGACGCCCCGGTGTTCCAGACCTGCGTGGTCGACGGGCTTTCCGGGAGGATCATCGACATCCTGCGCGACCGCAGCTCCGCCACTGTACAGGAATTCTTCCTGAGTTTCCCGGAAAGCCAGCGTAAGAACGTGAAATTCTACAGCTGCGATATGTCCGGCATCTACGCCGCTGCCGCCCGTAAGATCTTTCCGGACGCAGTCCTGTGCGTAGACCGTTTTCACGTCGTCCAGTGGCTCAACAAGGCCGTTGACGCCGTCAGACGCCGCCTCCAGAACGAATTCCGGAACATACCAGCGAAATACTCCAAGCTGAAAGATTCCAGGCTCATGCTGCTTACAAAGGAGTGCAGCCAGAGGACTTACTGGGAAGCCTACGGGTATGAAGAAAAACTCGCACGCCTTCAAACCCTGCTTGCCGAATTCCCGGACCTGTGCGAGGTATTTGACGCCCTGCAGGAATACCATTTCATCTGCGCAGTTGACACGGAACCCATCCGCAGGCTCAAGCTAACCGAATGGATCAATAAATATCTGTCTTCTGAAGTCGGGGAAGTCCGTGACGCCGCCAAAACTGTCGAGAACTGGAAAGAAAATATTTTGAACAGTTTCACGCACGGTATTACGAACGGCCCGGTGGAAGCCTTAAATAATCAGATCAAACGGCTGAAGAAGATCTCCTGCGGTGTCCATGACTTTGAAAGTTTCCGAAAACGGATCCTTCTGTGCTTCGGAACCACCAGCTTTGTCCGTAACCAATACACCATCTTCGGCGAAAAACACGCCCAGAAGATATCCATCAAGAAGGAGGATTTAGACCATGATTAACAATGTATCCCGTCACTTTAATCCAGACGATGATTTTTTCATCTATATCCCACATGTCAGATGTGTGCATGGGGAGTGCCCCTGTAGTCACGCGCGCCTCTGTGATATCTGGACAGAATTCCAGATCAGCCGGATTTCCCTCGAGGAATACGACGAACTGCTGCACGGAAACTGGCTTGAAATAACACGTCTCAGGAACTACACAAGATACCTGAGAAAGCTCCTCAAAAGCAACAGTATCGAACACGATGACGAATACCAGGCGTTAGATTCCATGATGGATGGCCTCGATCCAGAGGAATGAATTCCTAAGGCTCTTCCATCTTAATACTCAGGTGTATTTTAACTTAGGTTTTACCGGCCATCCTACTACCATAGGATGGCTTTCTTCCCGGAAATGGCCAATATAATAGAGCCTTTCAAAGGCCCTTATCCATAGCCATCCGGCAATAAGCTATTCAGTTGTATGACAGTGATTACTATCATATAGCTTACCTTCCTTTAACAATTAATTTATGGCGTGGCTGCCACCTACTTGCCGACTAAATTGAATGCCAGAACCACTCCTGTTTCTGAAAAACAAGTAGCAGGGGTGGTCTTCTGCACCCTTCTTTTCCAAAAAATCATACCGAATCCCGACAAAGCCAGTGTTTATGCGGCCTGAGGCCACTTCAGCACCGCCATTTCACGGAGAGCC
>JAJPXX010000011.1 GCA_021205225.1 Lachnospiraceae bacterium | reverse complement strand
ATCTGTGATTATGTGATATATTTATGTTGCTGTCGACTCATTCCAGCAGGAAGGAGGTGACGCCGCATGGCTGAATTCGTCATTACGTTTCTTATTTCTGTCGGAGCAAGTGTAACTGGCAATTACATAAGCAGTTTTATAAGCAATTGCCCTGGCAAATGGCTGGGCAGAGATAACTAGACAGCAACAGCCTAAAAGGATTAGCTCACCGTAACGAGCAAGAACACCCTAGAGTGCAGCCTCTAGGGTGTTCGCTTTTTGCGCCACATGGAAGTCATTACGTTCCCAGCTAAAATATGATATACCCAATCATTATAAATGTCAATCACTTTTCTCATCTTACTTCCACACTACAAACGACTGCGGCGCAAGCGTGATCTCCTGCCCCTTCACTTCCCCGTCCCCGATCGCATAGAGCACCTTTTTCTCCGCATCCGCCTCACCGACTGGTGCGCTCACGCGCTCTGTGGATGGGTTTAACGCCAGCAACAGACTTCCTCGGCGGTACACTAATGGCAGCTTTCCGCTTTCTGCATAAACCACTTCAAAATCCCCATCCGCCTGCAAATCTTCTTCCTCATGGCGAAGACGAAGCAAGTCTTTTACTGTGGAAAGCAGAGAGTTCCCATCCGCTTCCTGCGCGGCCACGCTGGGCGCTCCCTCGGCTGTGTCGACCGGAAGGTAAAGCGCGTCCGCCGGACAGGTGGAGAATCCGGCATTTTTTTCATTGGTCCACTGCATCGGGGTGCGGGAACCGGTTCGGCCATAGCCGCCTTCTTTCGTCTTAAGCTCCAGATAGCGCATCCCGATCTCGTCGCCGTAATAAAGGAACGGGACGCCTGGCATGGTGAAAAGAAACGCATACGCGATTTTCAATTCAGAGTCATCCAGATTGTATTTCGGGCGCTTTGTGTCATGGTTGCAGGTGATCAGGCAGTAGTAGCCATTCTTCCGAGTCGCCTCATAGCGCGGCAGATATTCGTCCAGAAAACGCATAATATCGCCAGAACCATCTTTTTTGAAAAAGCTGTGATCCTCTTCGCCGCTCTCGTAATCCCGCAGCAGAGAGCTGTAGCCGTTCCCGCTCCAGTTCAGGTAAAAATCCATGTGGAATCCGCCCTGATTGATGGCCATCTCCGGGCCGTTCCATTCGGACACCATCGCTGCCTCCGGGTATTCTGCGTCAAGCATTTCACGGACGTTTCTCCAGATCGCGCTGGTGCCGGATTTTTTCTGATCGTCGTTTTTCACAAGGGAGTCCGCCATATCCACACGGAAGCCGTCACAGCCGTGATCCAGCCAGAAACGCATCACATCCTTCATGGCTTCGCGCGTAGCGACACAATCCGGGTGATCCGCCGGCAGCTGCCAGTCTTCCTCCGGATTCAGAAAGCCATAGTTAAGTGCGGGTTGACTTTTAAAGAAGTTCAGCACATATACGCCATCCCGCTCTGTCTCACCGCCGATATAGAGAAAGCCTTTTGCCGGCTGGAAGGCCGCGTTTGTCCAGATATAGCGGTTCGAATACTCATTTTTCTCTGCTTTCTGACTTTCCAGGAACCACGCATGCTCCTCTGAGGTGTGTCCCGGCACAAGATCAAGCAGAACATGGATGCCCTTCCTGTGCGCCTCGCCAAACAGGCGGTAGAGGTCACTGTTCGTCCCATATCTGGGCGCGACCTTTTTATAATCCCGCACATCATAGCCCGCGTCGTGAAAAGGCGAGTCAAAGCAGGGATTGATCCACAGGGCATTGCACCCTAAGCTTTTTATGTAATCCAGTTTTTCAATAATTCCGTTGAAGTCTCCGATTCCGTCTCCGTTCGTATCATAAAATGACTGCGGGTAGATCTCATAAAATACGGCGTCTTTTAACCACTTTGGCATCTTCTGTCCTCCTGTGCCTGATCGTTATCTGAACATAAAGCTGCGGCAGCGCAACTGTGAAGGTACGGAACAGTTACGAAGCAGCAAATTCCGTTAAAGATAATATACTACATTTCCCAAAAATGGAAGAATTATTTTCAGTTACCCCGACACCTTCCCTCTTCCCTGCTTCCACGGCATATCCGGAGAAAACAGCTCCGGCACGGCCAGATAATGGTTAAGCTCCGCTCCGAGAAACCACAGGTACATGCATGCGTACAGCCACAGCATCACTACAACCAGCGTCGTCAGGCTGCCGTAGATGACCGACATATTAGCCGAATACTCCAGATAAACCGAAAAGAAAAAGGAAAACACGCACCATGCAATTGCGGTAAAAATCGCGCCCGGAAGCTGCGTAGACATCCTCATTCTGCGATTTGGAAGATAGGTATACATCAACAGGAAAAAAACCGCCAGAAGCCCTACGGTAAGCAGCGCCGGGATAATCGTCGTAAAATCCGGCAAAAACTGTAAAAATGCGATCTTTTCAGCCACATAACCGCTGAGACCGTAACCCATAACCAGAATAATCACGCTTGCGCCAAGCGACACCACCAGCGCTACGATATACACAGCCGCGCGCAGCCGAACTACAAAATAATTTCGGGTCTCCTCAATCCGATAGATCGTATTCAGGCCATCTGCCATCCCCAGAACACTCTTTCCAGCTGTCCAGATCGCAGCGACAGCAGTCGTGGAGACCAGAGCGATTGTCTGGTTGTAAATGGAGTCCAGAATCGGCTCCAGCATATCCCGCACATCAAACGGCGTCAGCTCTTCAATCGCGCTGATAATCGCCTCTGGTGTCACAGAAGTATACTTTAACATCGTAATCAGCAGCATCAGCAGCGGAAAACAGCTCATCATCAGAAAAAAAGCCGCTTCTGCGGAATGCGCCCGCACATGATCATGATTGACCTTGTTCATCACGCTTCTGACAAATTGAATATATGCAAGGATTTTTTCCATTTTTTTGCTCCTGTCTGTTTGGAGTAACCGCTCCGATCACTGTAATCTTATAGTCCCAAATAGCCGCTTCTGTCTCTTTTGCAAATCAGAGAAGGGCGGTTTATCCGGACTCTGCATAATAGTATTCCAGAATCTCCAGATAAGAAGCCCCCTCTTCTGCCATCTGCGCCGCACCATACTGGCTCATCCCATTTCCATGGCCGTAGCCGCCTCCGTAAATGTGCAATATATCTTCTTCTGCCGCCATATTATCTGCAATATTCTCGCCATCCAATGCGTACTCTTCGAGCTCCAGCCAGAAAAACGCACTCGGCAAAAGCTGCAGCCCCGATACAGCCGTCCCATCCATCAATTCCACTCCTGCCTCTGCCGGGGATAAAAACTGCCGAATGGCATATTCACCCTCGATTTCAACGGTCTCTCCTCCGGCAGCCACCCGCAGCAGCAGCGCCTGCCCGTTCCCGCTGCGGGATTCCACAGAAATCTCTTCCAGTGTATCTGCCTGAATACCATATGTCTCTGCCAGCCGGTCGAGAATCTGTGGCACCGGAATCTCCGCCTCCCACCGCACCCAGGCTGAACCGTACTCGGCACTCTCATCAGGAATCTCTGCCAGAAAAGCCCGAAAGGCCTGCTCCTTATCCAGATCCTCCCGCTGCTCCGACAGGCAGGACGTAGAATAATACTGTACTTTCTTCACCGAAAGGATCTCCTGCCGGGTCGCGTCTACCGCCTCACGGGAGGCGTCCGTACTTCTGCGATTATTATATACTTGAAATCGCACACTGTCATCCAAATCCGCCATTGAATTTTTGTTTTTATTCTCATTAATACACAGAACCGCATACGTCCTCGCGCAGACGGCCTGTGCTTTCAATGCTTCAATAGGGAAATAGGACGGCATCTCACTGGAGACTGCCGCATACAGATATTTTTCCAGTTCCAGCACATTCACAAGGGCAAGTCCACCTTCCAGACAATAAATATATAATTCCCCCTCATATTCCGGAGAACCATCCGCGCGTTTCAGACTTGTCACCGTCAGTACCCCACTGCCAGCTGCCCTCAGCCGAAGCGCCTCGCCGGTCTGAAGGTCTGCCTCAGCTACAGTAAGGCTTTCCTCCTCTCCATACGCGGCAAAAGTATCTTTTTCCCTGTCACTTTCAAAATTATATGCTTCATCATACGTGCCCCGCTCTGCCGTAAAGCCTTCTGAAGCTGTCACCGTGATTTTTTCAAACAGGTCTTTTTCATAGTCGTCATCCAGAATCCGGACACGGATCAAAGCAGAATCTTCCCCGAATGATTGTATAAGTTCCATTTCCTGCTTCTCTGACTTTTCTTTCTCTGATTCACCTTCCAATTCCCCGGTCTCTGTCACAACCGATGTCCCGCTTACTGCCTGCTCTCCCGCTTCCATATACTGCAGCAGCAAATAAAAAGAAAACAGCACCATACCTGCCAGAAGCACAACTTCCAAAACCACTGCCAGGCGCCCGATGATTTTTTTACGCCTCATCCAACTCTGCGCCCTTTCCCAGGTTTTAAACAAATCTTTTATAACCTATTATATTTCAATCCTCGCAAAGCTATGCTTTCGCAAGCTGTCAAAACTCCTTCCGCGCCCCTGTCGGACAAAAAGAGGACTTCCAAAGCGAAGCCCTCTTTTCTTCTGACTGGCGAACCATCATCTTGTTCCCGCGTGTCACAGAATGATTGCCACAATCGCCACGACTACTAATATAAAACAGCAAAACGGCATAAAACAGCACCCTCTGCCGTATCCGCCCCAGCGGTTCCAGCCCCATCGCCTGCGCGGGGGCGGCGGGCCGCCCATCGGTCCTCCGCCATAACCGCCTCTCGGACCGCCGCCGAAGCCGCCGCCCGGACCACCGCCAAAACCGCCGCCCGGACCACCAAAACCACCGCCCGGACCGCCGCCGGGGTCTCCCCCTGGGCCGCCGCCATGACCGCCTCCTGCTCTTCCTGGCATAACCATTCCTCCTTTCAAATGAAATATATTACCTCAGCCGCTGTTTAAACTCCTGTCTGCCTCTCGCCGCTGGTAGTTTTTGGCAATAAACTGCCGTTTGTAATACAGCTTTTTCCCCTTTGCGAGTCCGACCTCTATTTTCACAAGGCTTCCCTTGAAATAGACGCGGAGCGGTACCAGAGTATAACCCTTCGCCGCGATCTTACCAGCCATACGGCTGATTTCCTGCTTGTGCAGCAGCAGCTTCTTTACCCGCAGCGGATCTTTATTAAAAATATTACCCTTTTCGTAGGGACTGATGTGCATCCCATAAATGAACATCTCGCCATCCTCAATCCGTATGAAGGACTCCTTGATACTGCATTTTCCCATGCGCAGAGATTTCACCTCCGTGCCGTGCAGAGCAAGTCCGGCTTCGCAGGTTTCTTCGATAAAATAATCATGATATGCTTTTTTATTATTCGCTATTAATTTAATGGATTATCCCATTTTTACAACTCCATATCAGGTTCTCTGTTGTTCGGCATCTACACCTCGTTCCAGTCGGCGCTAAACGAACATCCACTGGGTCTACGCTCCGCTTCGCGGAAGTCAAAGACCCCGATGCAAGCATACGGGGCATCAAATTTGTAACCATGCAAGCATCGGTGTATTTGACCCTCGCGGCAGTCGCCAAAT